>NZ_CAKJTO010000005.1:0-38622 GCF_917627405.1 Protofrankia sp. Cj5 | reverse complement strand
CCACTCGGTGCGTTCTGCGCCCGGGTGGCGGCTGGGCTGCCCGCCACGGCGGGTGGGGTGCGCACCACCGGCACGCCCGAACGCCTGGTGCGCCGGATCGCGGTCTGCGGTGGTTCCGGCGGTGAGCTGATCGGCGCCGCCGCGCGCGCCGGAGCCGATGCGCTGGTGACCGCCGACGGACGGCACCACCACGTCCTGGACGCTGTCAACGCCTACGGCGTCGCCATCGTGGACGTGGCGCACTGGGCGAGCGAATGGCCGTGGTTGCGGGACGCCTCCGCCCGCCTGAGCGCCGGCCTGGCCATCCGAGGCCGTACGGTGAACATGACGGTTTCCAGCCTGGTCACCGACCCATGGCGATGGCACGCGGCCTCATCGTGGCCACCTGAACGCCCGGCGTCGGGAACCGTGCCGGGTACCGCCTGAAATACCGTGCCGGGCAGCCCCCCGCGCAAGCACGGTGAGCCGCGGGAGCGGCGAGCCGCGCACGCACACAGTGAGCCTGGTAAGCACAGTGAGGAGCACATGAAGGCCGACCACGCGACCCAGCTTCGCCTGCTGGCGGTGCAGGCGATCGACTCCAGCCTTGACCGGCTCGCCGCGCGGCGGCGGAACCTGCCCGAACTCGCCGAGATCGACAAGCTGAGTTCGCGGCTCAGCGCGTCCCATGACGACCTGGTGCGGGTCTCGACGGAGCTGCGGGATCTGGGCCGTTCGCAGCAGAAGCTGGACGATGAGGTCGATCTTGTGCGGGCGCGGGCCGCCCGGGACCAGAAACGTCTCGACTCCGGGCAGATCACCAGTTCCCGGGAGCTGGAAAATCTGCAGACGGAGATCGCCTCACTCGCTCGCCGGCAGAACGCCCTCGAGGACGAGACACTGGGCCTGATGGAGGTCATCGAGGGACTCCAGACCCGCGCGGGGGTGATCCGGGCTGATCAGGAGAGTCTCGAGGCCGAGCTGGCGACAGTCAGCGGCAGCCGGGATACCGCGTTCGCGGAGATTGATAATGAGACGGCGGCGCGTCGCCGTGAACGCGATGCCATCGTCGCGACCCTCCCCGCGGATCTGCTGGCACTCTACGAGCGCCTGCGTGTCTCCTCCGCCGGTGTGGGTGCGGCGCGTCTCGTCCGACGCCGGTGTGAGGGATGTCACCTGGAGCTGTCCGGCGCTGATCTGCGTGACGTTGCGGCGGCGGCACCGGACGAGGTCGTGCGTTGCGAGGAGTGCCGGCGCATCCTTGTCCGGACCGCTGAATCGGGTCTGTGAGCACCGGCGATGGGAGCAGATCATGAATGACCGTCCGTCGCACCGGCTTGTCGTCGAAGCCGACGGCGGATCGCGGGGTAATCCGGGCCCAGCCGGTTACGGCGCGCTTGTCCGGGACGCCGACACCGGTGAGGTGCTGGCCGAGCGGGCCGGGTCGATCGGCCGGGCGACCAACAACGTCGCCGAGTACCAGGGGCTGATCGCGGGCTTGCGGGCGGCGGCTGACATCGATCCGAACGCCGCCGTCGAAGTCCGGATGGACTCGAAACTCGTCGTCGAGCAGATGAGCGGACGATGGAAGATCAAACATCCGGCCATGCGCCCGCTGGCGATGGAGGCCGCGGATGTCGCGCTCGGCTTCTCGCAGGTCCGCTACGGCTGGATTCCGCGAGAGCGCAACGGCCATGCCGATCGGCTGGCGAACGAGGCTATGGACGCCGCCGCCCAGGGCCGCGCCTGGGAGCCAACGGAACCCCAGTCACCCGAGCCCACACCGCACCTGGCACCGACCACGAACCGGTTGTCCGGGTGGATGGCTCCGCCCGCGCCACCCACGACCACCGTGCTGTTGCGCCACGGCCAGACCCCGATGTCGGTGGAGAAACGCTTCAGCGGCACGGTGGACGTGGGGCTGACCGACATCGGCCACGCGCAGGCGGACGCCGCGGCGGGACGGTTGCGCGAGGTTGTGTTCGATGCGGTGTACTGCTCGCCACTGAAACGGGCCCGGCAGACCGCGGACGCTCTCGGCCGGGACTACATCGTTGACGACAACCTGCGCGAGACCGACTTCGGCGCCTGGGAGGGCATGACCTTCGGCGAGGTCCGTCGGCGTTTTCCCGAGGAGCTGAACGCGTGGCTGGCTGATCCGGCGGTGCCGCCGTCCGGTGGGGAGAGCATTCTGGACACGGTCCGGCGGGTCACCGCCGCCCGGGACCGCATCCTCGCCGCGCATCCGGGCGGGCGCATTCTCCTCGTCTCGCACGTGACGCCCATCAAGGCGTTGACGCAGCTGGCGCTTGACGCCACGCCCGCGGTGCTCTACCGGTTGCATCTGGACCTGGTGTCGATGTCGACGATCGACTGGTACTCGGACGGCCCGGCGGTGCTGCGCGGCTTCAACGACAGCATCCACGCCGCCCACTTGGTCGAGGCGGGCCAGTAAGTCGAGACGGTCAGTTGGTCGAGACGGGCCGGTTGGTCGAGACGGTCACCGCTTGTCGCGGCGGTACTGGTGCACCTCCCTGCGGACCCCGACCTGGCTGATCAGCCCGATCAGCAGGCCGATGACCAGACCGGCCGCAGCCGACGCCGCGAGCGCGCCGGCCACCGACATGTTCGGGAACGATCCGAACAGCCAGAGGTTGACCCGCGCGTTGTTCTTCAGGACGAACACGACCACGGCAATCGCGATCAACAGAACGGCCACGGTGATCGCGTACGTGGCGTAACCGACTCCTCTGCGCGGTGCCGCCGGTTCGGGCGCGGTGCCGGTGGGGGGCACGGTCGCGGTCGGGCTGGGCCCGGTGGGGGGCGGCACCGGTGGAACGTCGCCTGCGGGCGGTGCCGTCCCGGGAGGGGTGGCATCACTCTTCTTGCTGGGCTGATCCCCAGGGGTGGTCACGGCCGATCTCCGTTTCTTGTCACATGAGTTTCTTGTCACATGAGCGATCCGACAGTCTGTCTGTGTTGTCCCTGACACGCAGTATCCCCGGATGTGGTTGCAACACCAGGCGGGGCCGGGTTGCGATGTCATATGCTGAGGATCGTGGATGAGTCGGCCAGGCGGTCGCGTCGGTTCCGCTCCGGTGGAGCCGCCGAGGAACGTCCGGGCTCCACAGGGCGGGGTGGTGGGTAACACCCACCCGGGGTGACCCGCGGGACAGTGCCACAGAAAACAGACCGCCGGCATCCCTCGGATGCCGGTAAGGGTGAAACGGTGCGGTAAGAGCGCACCAGCGCCCGGGGCGACCCGGGCGGCTAGGTAAACCCCACCTGGAGCAAGGTCGAAAGGTTCCGGGGCCGCAAGGCCTGGGAACTGCGCAGGCGTTCGAGGGCTGCCCGCCCGAGCCTGCGGGTGGACCGCTGGAGGCTGTCGGTAACGCCAGCCCGAGATAGATGACCGCCGGCCGGGGCCGCAAGGCGCCCGGCCCACAGAACCCGGCGTACCGGCCGACTCATCCGCCCCACCGCCCCTGAGCTGGGCAGACAGCATTGGTTCACGAGACTGAAGGATGTGAATCTGATGCTGCGATAGAAGCATCAGATTCACATCCTTGAGAGCCGGCCGGGTCGTTGAAGTCTCCCTTTCCCCAGCTGGCGCCCGACGATCTGACGGTGCGACGGTCGCGTTACGAGCCCCCTTTGGGCGGGCCTGTCGACGGGCTGCGCCCTGATCCAGCCGAGATGAGCGACATCGGAGGCAACGCGGCACCTGCTGACAAGGTTTCCCTACGACGGGTGGGACAGAATCAGCGTCATGAGAACAGATCTTGCGACGGCCCTGGGTACCCAGGAGACCGCCAACCTCGAGTTCAAGCGGGAGGCCAAGGACCGTAACGCTATCCGCGAGGCGATCTGTGCTCTGGCCAACGATCTACCGGGACTGGGCGGCGGATGCCTGATCATCGGCGTCGACAAGTCTGGTAGGCCGGTCGAGCAGGTCGACACATCGGATCAGGCGCTGCTCGCTCTTACCAGCATCCGTGATGAGGGGAGGATTCTGGATCGGCCCTCGATCGTGGTGAGTCGCGCCATATTTCGGGGGCAACCGGTCGTCCAGATCGACGTGAGTGCGTCCCGGACCCCACCGGTCCGGTTCGACAACGTCGTCTGGGTGCGGCCGGGACCGTCAACCCGCAGGGCGACCCGCGACGACGAGCGGGTGCTCTCCGAGCGGCGGCGCTCCTTTGAAACTCCGTTCGATGTCCGTCCCATCACAGGCAGCACCACCGACGACCTCGATCTCGATCTTTTCCGGTCGGACTACCTACGCTCCGCGATCGACCCGTCGGTCCTGAACGAGAACGGTCGGCCGACCGAGCAGCATCTGGCGTCACTGCGACTCGCCGACATCAATGGCACCCCGACCGTCCTCGGTCTCCTCCTTGTCGGGCTGGACCCGAGCGCGCGAATTCCCGGCGCATACGTCCAGTTCATCCGGTACGAGGGGATTGATGTTGGTGGTGCCGTCTTGGATGAGCAGGAACTCCGGGTCAATGTCATCAACGCTGCGGAGCGGCTGGAGACCCTGTACAAGGGACACCTGCACACCCGACTGATCGAGGTGAGCGGGTTTCGCGAGGAGCCGAGGCCGGACTACCCGATCGAGGCGCTCCGAGAGGTGTGCATGAACGCGATCATGCACCGCAACTACGAGTCATCGAACGCGCCGGTCCGCGTTGCCTGGTTTGATGACAGGATCGAGGTGACCAATCCCGGCGGACCGTTCGGTCAGGTCCGGTCAGACAACTTCGACCGGGTCAACGACTATCGGAACCCCTCGCTTGCCGCCGCGATGAAGTCGCTGGGCTACGTCAACCAGTTCGGCCGCGGTATCGGGCGTATCCGGGCGTCATTGAGCCGGAACGGCAACCCCGAACCTGAGTTCATCGTCGATGACGCCTCGTGGACCGTGACCCTGAGGAGCGCCACGTGATCTCGGTGGCGCTGTTCAATAACAAGGGTGGTGTAGGGAAGACGACCCTCACCTATCACCTCGCGCACATGCTTCAGCGGCTCGGCAAGAATGTTCTTGCCGTGGACCTGGACCCCCAGTCGAACCTGACGGCAGCCTTTCTTGATGAAGAGAAACTCGAGCTGATCTGGCGGGAGCCCGACGAGTCGACATGGTCGGCCGGGCGGGGCGATGCCGACAGCGCTACCACAGTTGCCGCCGCTGTCAGGCCGATTATGGAAGGCACGGGGGACATTCGTCCGTGTGAGCCTGAACAGATCGCGGATGGGCTCTGGTTGCTTGCTGGTGACCTGACGTTGAGCGCTTTCGAGGATCGGTTGAGCGAATCCTGGCCCAAGGGCTTCACTGGAGACCCGGCAGCGCTGCGGACGACAACGGCGTTCCACCGGATTATTCAGGTTGCCGCTCGACAGGTCAGAGCCGATGTCGTACTCATCGATGTCGGCCCTAATCTCGGCGCAATCAATCGAGCGGCTCTGCTCGCTGCCGACACGGTGCTCGTTCCACTGGCGGCGGATCTGTTCTCCCTCCGGGGACTGCGAAATCTTGGACCGACCCTCCGGACGTGGCGGGCGACCTGGCACCACAAGGTACTCCCGGACCTCCCGCCGAGGATTGATGCACCGCCTGGCCGAATGACTCCCCTCGGTTACGTCATTATGCAGCCGACGATGCGTCTGGACCGCCCCGTCAAGGCATACCAACGATGGCTCGATCGCATTCCTCAGGTCTTCGCGTCGGACGTGCTAGGTGAACCGGAGGCGAAAACAAGCCTCGGATCGTATGAAATCGCAACGCTACGCAATTACCAGAGCCTGATGCCGCTCTCGCATGATGCGCGCAAGCCGATGTTCGACCTGAGAACCGCAGACGGCGCGCTGGGTAGTACCCAGACGCTTGTCAGCCGGTGCTACCACGACTTCCAGTCGCTCGCGACGACGCTCTTGCAGAGGCTGGACTCAGTGCAGGTCGAGAACTGACTCAGCTGGTTTGCTGAAGGTCACCGACTTCGGTATCACGAAAATCGTGGAGGGGCCGGCGACTACCGCGAGCGCGGTTATCGGCACTCCGCGGTATATGGCCCCCGAACAGATCCTCGGTGGCCGGCTGAGCCCGGCCACCGATCTGTACGCCCTGGGGGCGTCGCTGTATGAGCTGCTGGCCGGGACGCCACCGTTTGATCCGGCGCTGCCGGCCCCGGCACTTGTCCATCATCCGCCATCCAGGGCCTGCCGGCGCCAGGCGGCGCCTCGCGTCATCGCTCCCCGCACATCGCTTCGCGATGCACGGCTACCCCGGCTCGTCAGCCCCGGTGGAACACCGCTACCTGGGCCTTCTCCGCCTCACGATGCATCCGTCTGTCATCCGGCGCCCCCCGAACAACTTCCGGTGGCGACCACTTGCGGTCGGCGCTGGACGTTCATCCAGGATCTGCCGGTGCCAGCCGGCGCCTCGCGTCGTTGTCGTCAGCCCTGGTAGCACACCGCTACCGGGGCCTCCTCGCGCCTCGCGACGCATCCACCTGGCATCCGACAACCCCCGAAGGAGTTCCAGCGCCGACCGCTGAGCGTGACGCAAGTGGCGCGTCCCCGGCTGGAGCAGGCACGGCCTGCCGCACGACCAATATCACGCAACTTCAGACTAATGACTACGGAATGTCATCGGCCGTGTCGGCAGTATTATCACCCAGGGTAACCACAGTAGGTTTTACCTTTGTACTTGGTGCATTCCTTACCATTCTTTGTATGCCAGTAGTCTCCCTCTCTGTGTGCCTGGGTTGTCGGCTTACCGCTCACAAGCATCGGGGCGGTGGTCAGTGCGACGGTGGCGAGGAGCAGTGCCAGCGCCAGTGCCAGCGCCAGTGCCAGCCTCGGGGGCTGGCGGATTGACCAAAGCAAATTCTGCATTGATACCCCTTCTCGGGTATGAGAGAAATGGATGGAGGATTATTCAGCGCTCCCATCCTGGATGATCTGAATTATCCGTTGTCGCAGGTCGAGGCGTTGTTATAGATCTCGATGGAAAAGTTCTGCATAACCCTCCAGGTAGATGCAGCTCCATGGGCGTACGGTCGGTCGGCCGGCCGCTGGATCTCACAGTTAACAGGGTCGGCCGCGCACGCGCCACGAAATGAGCCGGAGGCGGCGGACTGAAAATGATACCCGTACCCGCCCGTGGCGCTGAGCTGCGCATATCCTTCAGAGCGGTTCCTCCGCAGCCCGGTGCGGTACCAGCGGGAGGCGTTAAAGGGTGGCCAGCCGGCTTACATTAAAAGAGACGGAGGATTGGCTGCTTCAGGCGGCGGGTGGTGGGCCGACTGTCCCGGCGGTACGTCGCCGAGCCTTCTGGATCAGACAACGGACAGTGACGAAGGTGGCGGCCGGATACAGGTAGAAGCCGACGATCTCCCCGTTCCTATCAGTACACCGCCGTAACTTAACGTAGTTGTTCATCCACGAGTGCGTGCGTTCGAACTGCGGGCGTGGGGGCAGTAACGCCGAGAACTGGTCCCACAACGGTTCGAATTCCCTGTATCGATCCATGATCGGCGCGTGTTTGTTGTTCGGTACGCTTTTTGGCCGGATAACCGTACGCGGCGACAAACACGCGCCGATCTTCGTTCTTTTACTGGTCTCAGTGGCCGCGTAGGATCCACTGGTCGTAGTCAAGCGCCTCGGTGCCGATCGTGGTGTCATCACCGTGGCCGGTGTGCACCACGGTCTCCGGCGGCAGCGTCAGCAGCCGGCCTCTGATCGAGTCCAGGATGGTCGGAAAGTCGGAGAACGACCGGCCGGTCGCCCCCGGGCCGCCACGGAAAAGGGTGTCGCCGCTGAACAGAACCGGTTCCCCGCCGATCACCCCGTACAGGCACACCCCGCCGGGGGAGTGCCCCGGAGTGTGCATGACGTGTAGCCAGCCGCCGCCGGCGATCGGGAGCCGCTGGCCGTCGGAGAGCTCGAGGTCGGGCAGGCGGTCCGGATAGACCGCCTGCCACAGCATCAGATCCGCCGGGCACAGGGCGATCGGAGCCTGGACCCGGGCGGCCAGTTCCACCGCCGCGTTGATGTGGTCGTTGTGCCCGTGTGTCGCGACGATCACTGACACGTGCCGGCCGTCGATCGCGGCGAGGATCACTGAAGGGTCGTGTGCGGCATCGATGACCAGCACCTCGGTGTCGTCCCCGAGTAGCCAGATGTTGTTGTCAACCGTGAAGCTCTGGCCGTCGATCAGGAAGTCCCCGCGGGTGATGATCCGATCGACCCGTACCCCGCCGTTTCTCGCCACACGTTCTCCGTCCCCGTCGCTGAGCGGCTGACCGCCGGGTAGCTGACTGTCGTCGCGCTGGCCGCGTGAACGCCCAGCCGCTCACGGGCCGGACCGGCCCATTCCGGTACTGACCGTACATCTCGATCAGAGCGTAACGACACTGCGCAGTACATCGCCACGCCGCATGCGGGTAAAGGCGTCCTCGACGTCGCCGAGACCTATGGTCTCGGTCACGAACCGGTCGAGGTCGAGCCGGCCGGCTCGATACAGATCGATCAGGATGGGGAAGTCCCGGCTGGGCAGACAGTCGCCGTACCAGGACGTTTTCAGCGAGCCACCGCGACTGAATATCTCGATCATGGGCAGCTCAAGAGACATGGCCGGTTCGGGGACACCGACGAGGACGAGCCGTCCGGCGAGGTCCCGGGCGAAGAACGCCTGGCGGTAGGTCTCCGGCCGGCCGACCGCCTCGATGACCACGTCTGCGCCGTTACCGTCAGTCAACGCTCGGATCGCCTCCACGGGATCGAGGCCGCCTGCGTCGATGGTGTGGGTCGCACCGAACCCGCGGGCCCACTCCAGCTTGCGCGGGTCGATGTCCACCGCGATGATCCGTCGCGCACCGGCGATGGCCGCGCCCGCGATGGCCGCGTCCCCGACACCTCCGCAGCCGAAGACCGCGACGGTTTCCCCCCGGGTGATCTCGCCGGTGTTGACCGCCGCGCCGAACCCGGCCATCACCCCACAGCCGATCAGCCCGGCCACCTCCGGGCGCGCCGCTGGATCGATCTTCACGCACTGGGCGGCGGCCACCAGGGTCGCTTCGGCGAAGGCGCCGATACCCAGCGCCGGCGACAGCGGCGTCCCGTCCACCAGCGTCATGGGCTGGGCGGCATTGCGGGAGTCGAAGCAGTACCACGGGCGGCCCCGCAGGCAGGACCGGCAGGCCCCGCAGGGCGCCCGCCAAGCGATCACGACGTAGTCGCCGGCCGTGACCGAGGTGACCCCCTCGCCCACGGCGTCGACGACTCCGGCGGCCTCGTGACCGAGCAGGAAGGGATAATCGTCGCTGACAGCACCCTCGCGGTAATGCAGATCGGTGTGACAGATACCGCATGCCTGGACGCGCACCCGCGCCTCACCCGGCCCGGGATCGGGAACGATGATCTCGGTCAGGACGACGGGAGCGCCCTTTGCCAGGGAGACCACACCAGGAACTGTTACCCAACCCATCGCGGCGCTCCCGTCATCGTCGACCGTCAGGCACTGTCGGCCAGACACCGGGTGCGGCGGTCCGGTAGCCGCGGCGGTCCGGTAGCGTTTGCCACCAGCCGAATCACTCCGGGCCTCAGCATGGCCGGAAAACGGTGTGATCGTAGCTCGTCCTGCGCCGTCGGGTGTCCCAGGCAGCCAGGTCACGGACGGGTGTGGGGCGGGCACGGGCCTGAACCCGCCCGCGATGTCCGGCGCTCGCCGCGCCGACGTGACCTACCCGGCGTCGTGGGTCACCTCAAGTATCGGTACGCTCCTGACGGTCCGCTTCTGCTCTTCGTGCACGGATCCGCAAATATCTCCTGTGGCCTGAGGGTGCGCCGAGGATGAACGATCGCGCGCCCTCAGGCTGACCAGAAGGAGCAGGTCCCTTGACATGACCGCCGACGCCTCGCCGATGCCGACCCAGGTGCGTTCCCCCTACGGGGGGGTGACCGTCGGGGATCCGGCCCTGTCTGCCGATGGACGGCTCGACGGTGCCGACGTCGTGCACAGCTCAGGTGGGGCAGGCGAGCTGGGTCCCACGGGACGTCCGTTGCCGGCCTTTCCCAAGCCTCCTCCGGTGGTCACTCACGGTGCCGCCTGGGTGGTCGCCATGTGCAACCAGAAGGGCGGCGTCGGTAAGACGACCAGCACGATCAATCTCGGCGCGGCGCTCGCCGAGTACGGCCGCCGGACCCTGCTGGTCGACTTCGACCCGCAGGGGGCGCTGTCGGTCGGCCTCGGAATCAACCCGATGGTGCTGGAACGCACCGTCCACGATCTCCTCGTGGGTGGCGAAGCCGAGATGGGCGAGGTGATAGTCCCCACTCAGGTTGATGGTCTGGATCTGCTCCCCAGCAATATCGATCTGTCGGCCGCGGAGATGTTGCTGGTCACCGAGGTTGGTCGTGAGCACACGCTCGCGCGCGCGCTGGCGTCGGTCCGCTCCGAATACGATGTGATCCTTATTGACTGCCAGCCGTCGCTCGGTCTACTGACCGTGAACGCGCTGACCGCGGCCGACGCGGTCATCGTGCCGCTGGAGTGCGAGTATTTCGCCCTCCGCGGTGTCGCCCTGCTGCTGGACACCATCGACAAGGTGCGTGACCGGCTGAATCCACGCCTGGAGCTCGCGGGCATCCTTGCCACCATGTACGACGCCCGCACGCTGCACGCCCGGGAGGTGCTGGCGAGGGTCGTCGAACGGTTCCCGGACGAGGTCTTTCACACGGTGATCAGCCGTACCGTGCGCTTCCCGGAGACCACCGTCGCCGGTGAGCCGATCACGACCTACGCGCCCACATCGGTTGGAGCGGACGGATACCGGCGGCTGGCCCGCGAGCTGATCGCCAGGCATACGGCGCCGCCGGTGGCACAGCGCTAGGGATATACCCTGGGGACACACCCTGGCACCACGTAGCCGTAGCTTGTTCGGGAAGCGGATAAGGGACCTGTAGAGGCGTGCTGTTCCACCTGGCCGAACCCGCGGCGCTTCTGGGGATCGTTCTTGCGCTCCTCATCGGGATCTACGCACATGACGCGGCGCAGGTCGTGGTCGCGAGGTTGCTCCAGGACCCCGGGCCGATGCGGTCCGGCCGGCTGACGGCGTCGGTGAAACACCATGTCAGCCCTTTCAGCGCGGTGGCCATGATTATCGCCGGTGTCGGCTGGAGCGAGCCGATAGCCATGAACGACCTACGTCGCGGGCGACGGTTCCACGTCGCGGCGGCGCTGCTGGCCGGGCCGCTGGCCTATCTGCTGCTCACGTTCGGCGCACTCGTCGGTTTCACGTTCGTGCCCCAGTCGCTTGTCGTCATCGAGGGCAGCCGGATCGTGGAGCTCGCCGGTGTGGGCGACTTCCTCGGGAAACTGGTGCTGTGGCTGGCGGTCACATTCGCGTCGCTGTTCATTGTAAGCCTCATCCCGGTCCCGCCCGCCGACGGTGGGCGGGTGCTGTTCGGACTCGGCCCGCAGTCACCGAGCTGGCACAGGGCCGAGTACCAGCTCCGTGAGAACAACGTCGGAATCCTCATCCTGCTGGCGCTCATCCTGCTGCCGACGTTGTTTCCCGGTTTCCCCTCGGTCGTGGACCAGCTGGTTCTTCCGTTGCTCGACGGCCTGGGCGGCATTATCAACCTCCGTCTTCGTTGACACGTTGCGCCGGCCTCACACCTTGCGTGGGCCTCGTGCGTCGCTGGTTGGCCGAACGGGTGTGGCGCTGCCGGCCCGCCCGGTCGGTGCGGCTGGCCAGCCCGGCTGGTCGGTGCGGCTGCCTGAGCCGGCGGTAGCGTCCAGGCATGGCGCGGATCAGAACATCCCCTCATCGGGATGCGTCCGTGGCTGCCGGGGCCGCCGAGCCCGTGGCGCCGACCGGACGGGGCCGCGGCGGTAGTGCCTTCGTGGTCGAGCTCGCGAATTTCACCGGTCCTTTCGATCTGCTGCTTTCCTTGATCGCTAAGCATAAGATGGACGTGACCGAGGTTGCGCTTTCCCAGGTCACCGATGAGTTCGTGGCGCACATCCGCCGCCTGGGCGCGGGCTTCGACCTCGGGCAGGCCACCGAGTTTCTGGTGATCGCGGCAACCCTCCTGGATCTCAAGGCGGCCAGGCTGCTGCCCGGGGCGATCTCCGAGGACGAGGCGGAGAACCTTGCCCTCCTCGAGGCCAGAGACCTGCTGTTCGCCCGGCTGTTGCAGTACAAGGCGTACAAGGAGGCATCGGCCCTCTTCACCGGGCTGATGACGCTGGAGGCCCGGCATCTGCCCCGGGCCGTCGCGCTGGAACCGCGGTACGCGCAGGCGCTGCCAGAGGTGCAGATCGGCATCGGGCCGGCCGAACTCGCCCGCCTCGCGGCCAGACTGCGAGAACCGCCGTTGCCTCCGCAGGTCGCGACCGATCACGTCCACCTGCCGCGGATCAACATCCGCGAGCATATGCTTGCGGTGATCGAAAAATTGCGAGAGGTGGGCAGCGCCTCCTTCGGGCTGCTGTGTGCCGGCTGCCAGCAGACGATCGAGGTGGTCGCGCGTTTCCTCGCCCTGCTCGAGCTCTTCCGGGAGGGACGGATCGCGTTTGCGCAGGAGGTGCCGCTGGGGGAGCTGATCGTCCGATGGGTGGCTGACGCCGAACCCGATGAGCTGGGGCGGGCGTCCGGCAGCTCCGGTGGCGGCCGCGTCGCCGACCACCTCGCCGGGAGCGGAGGCGCCGGCAACGCGGCTGGCACCGAGGCGGCTGGCCCGACCACGGCCGGCCCGACCACGGCTGATCTGGATGCGGCTGACCTGAACGCCGGCCAGCGTAGGAAGCGAGGAACACGACAACGATGACAGCGGATGTCCACCTGGCCGCCGCGCACGAAACCGCGGAGCGCCAGCAGCCCTTGCTGGCCGAGCCGAGCGGGGCCGAGGCGGTGGCCCGCCCGCCGCTGCCCGCGCTCGTCGAGGCGATCCTGATGGTCGCGGAGAACCCGGTCCCGGTTACGGAGATCGCCGTGAGCCTCGACGTCCCCCACGCGGAGGTCGAGCGTGTCATTGCCGGGCTGGCCCGCGGTTACGTCGAGCAGGGCCGGGGCTTCAGCCTCCGTGACGTCGGTGGCGGCTGGCGTTTCTACACCAGCGATGAGTGCGCGCCCTGGGTCGAGCGGTTCGTGCTCGCCGGGCAGAGCCCGAAACTGTCCCAGGCGGCGCTGGAGACGCTGGCGATCGTCGCCTACCAGCAGCCGGTGAGCCGTGGGCGGATCTCCGCGGTGCGGGGTGTGTCCGCCGACGGTGTGATCCGTACGCTGACCACCCGCCGGCTCGTGGAGGAGGCGGGCAGCGACCCGGAGAGCGGGGCGACGCTCTACCGGACGACTGCCTACTTCCTGGAACGGATGGGTCTGCGCCACCTCGACGAACTGCCTCCGCTCGCCCCGCTGCTGCCCGGCATCGCCGACGTGGATGACATTGTCGGCTCATGACATTCTGGGCTCATGACAACCGGTGACGTGAATACCGAGGGCGTCCGGCTGCAGAAGGTTCTCGCGGCGGCGGGGCTCGGGTCCCGGCGGCACAGCGAGGAGCTGATCGCCGCGGGCCGCGTGCGGGTGGACGGCCGGGTCGTCGAGGCGCAGGGCCTTCGGGTCGACCCGCAGACCGCGGTCATCGAGGTCGACGGCGCACGGGTCGTGACCAAGGCGGGCCTGGTTCACCTCGCGTTGAACAAGCCGGTCGGGGTGCTGTCGGCGATGTCGGACGACCGGGGCCGACCGACCGTCGCGGACCTGGTGACCGACCACGCCCCCGGCCTGTTCCACGTCGGGCGGCTCGACGCCGACAGCGAGGGCCTGCTGCTGGTCACCAATGACGGGGAGCTGGCACATCGGCTGGCGCATCCGTCGTTCGGTGTCGCCAAGACCTACCTGGTCGAGGTGAGTGGGCCGGTCGGTCGGGACGTGCCGCGCCGGCTGCGGGCGGGGGTCACCCTCACGGATGGGATGGTGACCGTGGACGCCGTGCGGATCGTGAGCTCGGCCGGGCCGCGGGTCATGCTTGAGATCACGTTGCACGAGGGGCGTAAGCACGTCGTGCGTCGCCTGATGGACGCCGTGGGCCACCCGGTGCGCCGGCTGGTGCGGACCCGGATCGGGCCGGTGTATCTCGGCTCGCTGCGGGCCGGCCGGACCCGGCACCTTTCCCAGGCGGAGGTCGGCGCGCTCTACCACGAGGTCGCGCTGTGACGCGGATGTCGCCATGACTGCCGTCACAATCAGTTCCGTGCAGGCCGGGAACGCCTCCCGTGCCTGTCGCGCCTGCCGTGCCTCCCGTGTTCGGCTGGCTGGTGGCGCGCGTTTGGGCAAGCCGGCTGTCTGGCTCCCTGGCCGAAGGACGACTTCCGGAACACACCGTAGGGTGGCGCGGTGACTGTCGCGCCCGCCACACCGGGATTCCCGCCCCCCGGACCGCCGCCGGGCCGGGTCGGTGTGGTGGGGGCCGGCCTGATCGGCACCAGTATCGGGCTGGCGCTGGGCGTCCACGGCATCGAGGTCCTGCTGGCCGATATCGATCCTGAACAGATCAAGATCGCCGAGGCCATGGGTGCCGGTCAGCCATGGCACGGTGAGCCCGTGGGGCATGCGGTCATCGCGGTTCCTCCGCACGCTGTCGCCGGTGAGCTACGGAAGGTGCAGCGGGCGGGGCTCGCCGAGACGGTCAGTGATGTCGCGAGCGTGAAGGCCCGGCCGATCGTCGAGGCCGTCCAGGCTGGATGCGATCTGTCGATGTGGTGCCCCGCGCACCCGATCGCCGGGCGTGAGCGCGGCGGCGCGGCCTCGGCCCGTGCTGACCTGTTCGCCGAGCGAGCCTGGGTCGTCTGCCCGGTGCCGCACACCTCACCTGCCGCCTTGGCCGCCACGATCGCGATCGCGCGGGCGTGCGGTGCCACACCGGTGCGCGCGACGCCCGACCGTCATGACACGGCGATGGCTGTCCTGTCCCACCTGCCGCAGGTGGTCGCGAGCCTGCTGGCCGCCGCCACCCCCGACCTCGACGCAGGCGAGCTGGCTCTTGCGGGCCAGGGGTTCCGGGACGCCACCCGCTTGGCCGACAGCGATCCCAGCCTGTGGTCGTCGATTCTGGAGGGCAACCGCGGGCCCGTCGCTGTCCGGGCCAGGCTGCTCAGCGAAAAGCTCGCCAGGTTGGCCGAGGTGCTCGACCGGGGTGGTGAACAGGAGGTTATCGAGGTTGTCCGCGGGCTCATGGCGGCTGGAAACACCGGCCGGGCGCTTTTGCCGCGCAAGGCCAGCGCGGCGATGCGGCCGTTGGCCTGGGCCTGGGTCGGAGTGGTGCTTGCGGACCGGCCCGGTCAGCTAGGCGAGCTGTTTGCGACGATCGGCGGCTGGGAGATCAATATTGAGGATATCGCCGCGTTTGAGCACAATCTCGACGCTCCGGCCGGCATTGTGGAGATCGCTGTTTCGCCCGATATCGTGGGTACGCTGCTGGATCGGCTTGCCGCCGCCGGCTGGACCGCCTATCGCAGGTCGTGAACGCCATCCTTCGTGGGTGGGCGGCCCCGAGTAGCCTGATCCGGGCTGACCACATCGGCCTTGACCTGGCCGGCGGCTTGGGTGACGACCTGGGCCGGCTGGGCTGGCTGGGTCGGCTGGGCCGGTTTCACCGTGTCGGTTGCTGACGGTTTTCTGATGTAGTCGGGTTACTGTGTGTACGCGGATTCCACCTATGCGCGGTTTTCGTGTGTGCACGGTCTTGTGCGTAATTGTCGCGTCTGGACGGAGGAAGCGGTGGAGCAGGACCGCGGTTCCCGTGAGTCAGTGGGCGTAACGGCCACTGACAATCAGGAAGTGTCCACGGGCGGCGAAGGCCGCTGCACCGGGCACAGTCAGGTATTGACGTCCGAGGGATTGTCCGAGGGATTGGTCGTAGCCGTCGACGGGCCGGGAGGCTCCGGCAAGAGCACCGTCGCCAGGGAGATCGCCCGACGGCTGGGCCTGCGCTATCTCGACACCGGCGCGATGTACCGGGCGGTGACACAGGTCGCCTTGGAGAGCAGGATCGACCTTGAAGATCACAGCGCTGTGGGGGAACTGGCCGAACGGGTGGTGCTGGCTGTCGGTACCAGTCCGGACAGTCCCACGATCGCGGTGAACGGCGAAGCCGTGGAGGACAAGATCCGCGGCAGGGCGGTCACGAACGCGGTGAGCGCGGTTGCCGCGGTGCCGGCGGTCCGGCGTCTTCTCGTCGCTCGCCAGCGGCAGATCATCGCGGCGTCCCCGACGGGCATCGTGGTAGAAGGCCGTGACATAGGTTCGGTCGTTGCTCCGCAGGCTCCGGTCAAGGTGTTCCTGACGGCCTCGACCGAGGTCCGGGCGTTGCGGCGGTCGCATCAGCTCGGGGAGAAGGGCATCGACGACGTGGCCCGTACCCTCGCTGAGCTCGATCGCCGGGATGCGCTGGACTCGACGCGTGCCGCGGATCCGCTGGCTGTCCCCGAGGATGCGATCATGCTCGACTCGACCAGCCTGTCCATTGAGGCTGTTGTGGACGAGGTTCTGCTGCACTGCGAACGGGTAACGGCCGACGCGTCATGACCGCCGAAAGCCCCGACGCCATGGAAGCGGGCGCCGGGCAGCCTCCGGCGCGCGTGCCGCGGCGCGGGGCGGCGTCCAGGCCCTACCGCGGCGTCGCGCACAGGGTGCTCAAGCCACCGGTGCGGTTTGTCCTGAACCAGATCGTCATGCGGGTGACCCTCCAGGGACTTGAGCACGTGCCGGCGACCGGCCCGGTGATCTTTGCGGGAAACCACAGCAGTCTGCTGGACGGCCCGCTGGTCGTCATCGAATCACCACGTACGGTACGCTGCCTGGTGAAGTCCGAAATGTACGGCGGCATACTTGGTATGCTGCTGACCATTGCCGGCCAGATCCCGGTCGACCGTGGCCGGCCGGATCGGGCCGCCCTGCACACCGCGCTTGACGAGTTGGGGCGCGGCGGAGTCATCGGGGTGTTTCCGGAGGGCACCCGGGGAACGGGCGAGCTGGAGACGGTGCAGCACGGTATCGCCTATCTTGCTGTTCACGGACGGTGCCCGGTGTTGCCGGTCGCATGTATCGACACCGCTCGGGCCCTGCCGAAGGGTGCCCGGTGGCCCAGGCGTTCCGTGCCCACCCGGGTGGTGTTCGGGCGTCCGTTCGACGTGGTGGTTCCGGCGAACCCGCGATCACGCCGAGCGTTGGCGGCCGTGGCGGAGGACATCCGGTTGCGGATCGCCGACCATCTCGTGCGGGCTCGCCTGCCCAGCTGATCGTGACGTGCTCGGCTCCCGCGTCGAGGCCGCCGGGAAGCCGCAGCCGGGAAGCCACCGCGGGGGCTGTCACCGGCATGACCGAGCGGCTGTGGTCACGGCGGTACCGGAACGATGGCGAACAGACATGACAAACAGAGACGAGGACGTTGTGGGTGTGGCTTCGCAGCTACCGCAGGACGAGGCCGAGCACCCGCTCGGTGGCACCGAGCGGCAGCCCGTGCTGGCGATTGTCGGCCGCCCCAACGTCGGCAAGTCGACGCTGGTGAACCGGATCCTGGGCCGACGGGCCGCGGTCGTCGAAGACATCCCGGGCGTGACCCGCGACCGGGTCGCCTATGACGCGACCTGGAGTGGGCGGCGTTTCGTCGTCGTCGACACCGGTGGTTGGGAGCCGGACGCGCGTGGGCTTGCCGCCCGCGTCGCCGAGCAGGCGCGCGTCGCCCTGGACACAGCCGACGCGGTGCTGTTCGTGGTCGATACCACGGTGGGCGCAACCGACGCGGATGAAGCTGTCGCGCGCGTGCTGCAGCGTTCGGGGCTGCCCGTCGTCCTCGCGGCGAACAAGGTCGACGACGCCCGGACGGAAGCGGACGCGGCCGCGCTGTGGAGCCTCGGGCTTGGCGAGCCGCATCCTGTCTCATCCCTGCACGGCCGTGGCAGCGGCGATCTGCTCGACGCCGTGCTCGCGGCTCTCCCCGCGGCCCCGCGGGAGCGCTTCGAGGAGGTGACCGGCCCACGGCGGGTAGCGCTGCTGGGCCGGCCGAACGTGGGGAAGTCCAGCCTGCTCAACCGGCTCGCCGGGACGGAGCGCTCCCTGGTGCACGAGGTCGCCGGTACCACCCGCGATCCAGTCGACGAGCTGGTGACCGTCGGGGGCGAGGTGTGGAAGTTCGTGGACACCGCCGGTCTGCGGCGCCGGGTACGGGAGGCGACCGGAGCGGAGTACTACTCCTCGCTGCGCACCGCGGCGGCGCTGGAAGCCGCTGAGGTCGCGATCGTCCTGCTGGATGCCGGCGAGCCACTGACCGAGCAGGATCAACGGGTGATCACCATGGTGGTCGACGCCGGGCGGGCGCTGGTGCTGGCGTTCAACAAGTGGGACCTGCTTGACGAGGACCGTCGCCTCACTCTGGAACGTGAGATCATCCGAGACCTCGGCCGGGTTGCCTGGGCGCCGAGGGTGAACGTGTCGGCGATGACCGGCCGCGCGGTCGACCGGCTCGCGCCAGCCCTGCGGTCCGCCCTGGAGTCATGGGGGACGCGTATCTCCACCGGCCGGCTCAACACCTGGCTCGGCGAGGTCGTGGCGGCCACCCCGCCGCCGTCGAGGGGCGGGCGGCTGCCCCGGGTGCTGTTCGCGACGCAGGCCGGTGTGCGGCCGCCCCGGTTCGTCATCTTCTCGACGGGATTCCTGGAACCGGCTTACCGTCGTTTCCTGGAGCGGCGGCTGCGCGAGGACTTCGGTTTCGCCGGAACTCCGATCGAGATCTCTATCCGGGTGCGCGAGCGAGGTGAGAAGCGCCAGTGACGATCAGCACACCGACGGGTCGGCCCACATCAGACCGACCGGCAACAGGTGCGTAGATCAGGGAGCGGGGTGGGGTGTGTGCCCCAGCCCCGCGACGCCGCGTCCCTATTGCCGGGCCCTCTAAATCCTCCGGTTGGAGCCGCGCCTTTCAGCGCGGGTCAGGGTAGGAGCGTCAGCGCTCGGTGTGTCTTGACGATGGTGAAGTGGCGCCGGTCGACAGTGGCGACTTCGTCGACGCCGAGGCGTTCCGCACACGCGATCACGGATGCGTCCACGGTGCCGAGGGGCAGGCTGCGGTAGCGGTTGACGAGGTCAGCGATGCGTAGCCAGTCGGTTGGGTGGACAGGTTCGACGTCGAACGCGCCGGAGGCCAAGTCCGCGATGAATCGAAGCTCAGCGTGCGTGCCGAGGCGGGTGCCGAGCAGGTAGACAACTTCGGTCACCACCAGGGTCGGCACGATCAGAGGACCGGGGTGGGTTTCCAACAGCTCGGCGCACGCCTCGTGGTGTTGGTCGTCGGCGTCGACATAGGCGTAGAGCGGGCCTGCGTCGACGCCGAGAGCTACGGCGCCACCTCGCTGGCGAGGATCTCCTCGATCCGCTCGGAGATGTCGTGTCGCCCGCTGCGGCCAGCGGCGCGGGCGCCGAGAACACGCCGTCCGTGGGCCGCCTCGCCGCCGCGTTCGAGCAGTTCGGCCAAGCCCGCCGGGACGATCGCGGCCAGCCGCCGGCCTCGTTCGGTCAGGTAGACAACCTGCCCGGACGAGGCGGCCTCGCGGGCCACAGCGGCAAGCTGCTCGCCGTCCGGGAGCGGCATCTCGGTCATGGCAACATCGTAGCGGCATGTTGTGGGCTACCTTCGGCCGCGAGCCGTCATCGCTCTGCGTAGCGGGGATCGGACAGCCCACCCGCCGGCCTCGGTCGGCGGCAGGTGCCCGGAAGGAACCCTCCAGCCATCGCCGCGCTTCTGGAGGCCGAGCGCATCGCGCCCAAGCAGATCCGAGAGCACCCAAAAGTCCGGGTCCTGGTCCGAGACCTCCTCCAGGACCCTGGATGGCGCTCTGACCAGGAGCTCCGTGCGTTGGCGGACCGATGCGGGGAGCAGTCTAGGCGACCCGCACAGAAATTGCTAGACCGTATTTACGTTACGGCCCGTACTTCAAGTGCGGGTTGGCGGCGCCACCTGAGCCAGGTGGGCAGCCCTGACGAATAGCCTGCAACCGATCTTCCTCAACGACGACGCCGGAGTGCTTCTGAGTAGGCACCTGGGCGCCGCCCGGTCCCCAAATGGTCCCCAAGCCCGATCAGCCTGACCCTGGACGGGAACAAGAAGATCCATAAAAAGTGGCCGCTGACCTGGGTGTCTGTCCCGTCAGCGGCCACTTTGATACTGGTCGGGACGACAGGATTCGAACCTGCGACCCCCAGACCCCCAGTCTGGTGCGCTACCAAGCTGCGCCACGTCCCGTACGCGCCCTACGTTACCCCATGGCTGAGGCAGGCTTGGGCCCTGGGTGACGCGGTCGGGACTCGCACCGCGTCACCCAGGGCTCCGGCGAACCTGGGCCTGGGGCTGGGGCCGTGTCCGGTGTTGGCTGCCGGCTGGGAGAGGCTGCCGGCCGCCCGGATGCTCTTGTTATCCGGACGGCCAGCGGTTCGGGTGGCCGCGGGGAAACTTCGGCGGCGGCGCCCCCCCGGACTCGTCTTCCCTGGAGCCTGCGGCGCGCGGAGGGAGTTACGATCGCGCGCTCGTCGGCCCAACCGCGGTCTGGATGCGCCTGCTGAGATCCAGGCGCATCCAGACCCGTTGGTCACTGCGTCGCGCGATTCCTGCGACGAGCGGTGAGGCCCGCGCCGAGCATCGCGGCACCGAGCCCCGCACCGGCGACCGGAGTGATCGGGAACGACGGCGCGGTGCCGCCGCCACCGGCGTCGACGCCATGCGACGGCGCGGGGTAGGACTTGGCCTCCGACCAGGACCTGTCGTCCTTCTTGGCGCCTTCCCAGGACTTGTCGTCCTTCTTGCTGTCCCACTTGTAGTCGTGGGGAGCGCCGTACGACGGCGCGCTGGCAGCCGTCGGCGCCGCGGTGGTGCTGGCAGCCGCTGTTGGCGTGGGGGCTGCGGTGGTGCTGGCCGCTGTCGGCGCCGCGGTGGTGCTGGCAGCAGTCGGCGCCGCGGTGGTGCTGGCAGCAGTCGGCGCCGTGATCGTACCGCCCCATGCTGGCGCCGTGGTGCTGGCGGCGGCCGTTGGCGTGGGGGCTGTGGTGGTGCTGGCAGCCGTCGGTGTCGCGCTGGCGCTGGCGCTGGCCGTCGCAGTCGGGCTGTCCGGCGCATCGATCGTCCAGCTGTGGTGCGAGTCCGAGTCCCACGAGTCGTCATTCGCAAACGCGGATACGGGGTTAATGCCAACAAAGAATGCGGTGGCTGCCGATATTGCCAGCATCACCACACCCCGGCCAATTCTGTGCGTCATGACCTTCCTCTTCTCTCATGCGGTAGCGGTACTGTTACCGCGGGCAACACAGTAGCCATTTGATGTCTGGGGGAACGGCATGGGACGCGATATTGCCGGGAGGAAGCCGAAAGTCCTCTTGCCGGCACGGTGGCTGATTCTGCTTGGACTCATCCTGATTGGAGTGAGCGGCCAGAGGCTTGTTTCGCAGGAATTCGGGAAGGACATTGGAATTCCTGCGACGACTGTCCCAACAGGCGTCGTTGCCACGGATAAACCACCAGCTGGTACGTCTGCGGCGGTGTCCGCTCCGGCGCGTACGGCTGATAGCCGGCCGATCTTCCTGAATATTCCCGCGCTGGGCACGGCTGCGGCCGTCGGGCCGGTTGGGCTCAACTCGGACGGAACGCTCCAGGTGCCGACGTCCTGGGGTGAAATCGGCTGGTACGAATATGGCCCGCGTCCAGGTGACGTCGGTGCGGCCGTCCTCGTCGGACATTACGACTCAACAACCGGGCCAGCTGTTTTCTACCGCCTTGAGAAGATCAAACAAAATGACTTGGTGGAGATAAAAAGGGCTGACGGAACGGTTGTGCGATTTGTGGTGGACCGCATCCAGGAGGTCTCGAAGAGTGCCTTCCCTGCGGCGGACGTCTACGGCACGGTTGATCGTCCGGAACTACGCCTCATCACCTGTGGCGGTGATTTCAACAGGAAAACCCACCACTATCTGGATAACGTGATCGTTTTTGCGCATGCTGTTTGATGAGGTGTCGTCGGCCGGACTCCCCGCTGCGCGCTCGTCCGTCGGTGGCCGCCGGTATTGAGGCCGAACGCCTTCACCGGGACCGGCGTCCACCACGCTTCTTAGAGCGACCGGCAAGAGGGGACGCGGCGTCGCGGGGCTGGGGCACGCACCTCGCCGCATCGCTCCCCGTCCATCGCTGCGCGATGCACGGGTACCCCGGCTTGTCGGTCGACACCCCACGGACCAGGGTGGCTCCCTCCGCCGCCTTGCGATGCACGCGCCCCAGCCCCGCTCCTTGATCCACGCCCCTATTGCCGGGTGCTCTTACCAGACGTCCGGCGTCGTTGGTCCTTCCGGTGATGTGGCGAGGGCGGGTGGTAGCTGCAGCCGATTGAGCAGGAGTGCGTTGGCGGCGACCAGGAAACTGGATCCGGACATGGCCAGGGCCGCGATCTCGGGGCGTAGTACCAGGCCGAAGGCGGGTTCGAAGGCCCCTGCGGCGATCGGTAGGGCGATGGTGTTGTAGCCGACGGCCCAGCCGAGGTTCTGGCGCATCTTGTGGAGCGTGGCGCGGCCGATGAGCAGTGCGGCTGGTACGTCGAGGGGGTCGGAACGCATCAGTACCACGTCGGCGGTCTCGATCGCCACGTCGGTGCCGGCACCGATGGCGATGCCGAGGTCGGCCTGGGCCAGCGCCGGAGCGTCGTTGACGCCGTCGCCGACCATGGCGGTCCGACGGCTGTCGCGCTGTAGCTCGGCGATCTTTGTGGCCTTGTCGCCGGGCAGGACCTCGGCGATGACCGTGTCGATGTTGAGCTCGTCGGCGATCCGCTCGGCGGTGGCCTGGTTGTCGCCGGTGAGCATGATTACCTCGACGCCGGCATCGTGCAGTGCTCGCACCGCGGCGGCAGCTGTCGGCCGCGGCGTGTCAGCGATGCCGATGATCCCGGCCAGCTGGCCGTCGACCGCGACACCTACTGGGGTCCGGCCGCCCGCCGGCAGTGCGTCCCACTGAGCGTTAAGATCATCATGTGGGACTCCTTCCTGTTCGATCAGTCGGCGGTTGCCGACCATCACGTGCCGTCCGTCGACGGTGGCGGCCGCCCCGCGTCCGGGGTGGCTCGTGAACGCCTCCGCGCGGGCCACCGGTACCTCACATGTGTCGGCATGACGGATGATCGCCGCGGCGAGTGGATGCTCGGACTCCCGTTCGACCGCGGCGACCAGCCGAAGCAGCTCCTCCTCGTCCAGACCGTCGACGCTGCCGTCCGTGAGGATCTCGGTCACCTCCGGTTCGCCCTTGGTCAGGGTGCCGGTCTTGTCCAGGATGACCGCGTCGATCCGGGCCGAGGTCTCCAACGCGGTCGCGTTCTTGAACAGGATGCCGCGTTTCGCACCGAGACCGGTCCCCACCATGATTGCCGTCGGGGTGGCGAGCCCCAACGCGTCCGGGCAGGTGATGACGACTACCGTGATCGCGAACAGGATTGCCTCGGTCGCGGGACGGCCGGTTCCCAGCAGCCAGACGAGCAGTGTGCCGAGCCCGCCCAGCAGCGCGACGAGCACCAGCCAGAACGCCGCCCGGTCGGCCAGTCGCTGACCGGGCGCCTTGCTGTTCCGCGCCTCCTGAACGAGCGCGACGATCTGTGCCAGTGCCGTGTCCGCCCCGACCTTGGTGGCCCGGACCCGCAGAGTGCCGGTGGTGTTGATGGTCGCGCCGATCACCTGCGTGCCGACGGTCTTGTGCACCGGCAGGCTCTCGCCGGTCACCATCGACTCGTCGAGGTCGGACTCGCCCGCCTCGACCATCCCGTCGACTGCGATCTTGCCTCCGGGGCGGACGAGCAGCAGGTCACCGACGGCGACCTCGGCGGTCGGTACCTCGACCGGTTCGCCGTCCCGCACCACCAGCGCCTTCTCCGGCACGAGCTGGAGCAGGGCGCGGATCGCGTCGGTGGCTCCGCCGCGGGCGCGCATCTCGAACCAGTGCCCCAGCAGCACGAACGCGGCGAGCACGGTAGCCGCTTCGTAGAAGACGTCCCCGCCGCCGGTGAGCGTGACGACGAGGGAGTAGGTCCAGCCGGTGCCGACGGCGACCGCGACCAGAACCATCATGTCCAGCGTCCGGGCGCGCAGCGCCCGTATCGCTCCGTCGAAGAAGATCCACGACGCCCAGAAGATCACCGGGAGGCTGAGGATCAGCTGGAACACGTCGTCGCGCAACCCGAACGGCGCGGCCACGTCGAAGCCCAGGACGTCGCGGCCGATCGCCGACCACAGCAGGATCGGGATCGAGAAGAGCGCCGCGACCAGGAAACGGTTGCGCATGTCAGCGACCATCGCCGCCATCGACATCCCCGCATGCCCGCCAGATGTGCCGGATGTCTGGAGAACCGCGGTCGCCAGGCCCTCTCCCGCATCGATCGCCTCGCGGTGGGCAGGGAGCCCGTGGGAGGCGGAAACATCACGCTGCTGCGCCATGGTTCGGCTCCTTCGCTGCGGTCGCTTCGGGCGAGTTCCGTTGTTGCTGGTCGCTCTGAGCTGGTGTCAGCATTCCTGCCCAGTGGGAGTACCGGGACCGACACCGCCGGCAAGGGCCTGTTATCCCGACCGGGCTGATCCGTACAGCCCGGATTCAGAGGTGCGGAAACGGGGATGCCTGCAGAGGAGGTGGACGACCGCGCCAGGGCCGGGCGCGCCTTCGCTCGGGAGGGTGACAGCGATGATGTGGGGCTGGGGCTGGGGCTGGGGTGCCTGGCTCGCGATGTCCGTGATGATGGTCCTGTTCTGGAGCCTGGTCATCGCTGGCGTCGTCGTGCTCGTTCGCTACCTGGGTGGCGGGCGCCCGACTGGCCGTTCGGACGCTGGCGGCGATCGGGCCGATGCCGAGAATGTGCTGGCTGAGCGGTTCGCCCGCGGGGAGATTGACGAGGACGAGTACAAACGGCGGTCTGAGCTGCTGCGCGCGGGCCGGTGAGGCTGGGTAGTGGGGATAAGCGGGGCGGGGAAGAAGGTTCTGGCCGTCGCCGCCACAATCGTGCTGGCGGCCCCCGCTCGTCGCATGGCCAGGGCCCCAGAAGGCCGAGCGCCACCGACTGCAGCGCCTTCGTCGCGACCGGTACCTGGAGTGAGACCGATGCAACCCGGTCAGGCCCTTGTACCGGGTCAGGCCAGGATCACGTCGATGGCCAGTTCGCCCGAGCCTGCGGCGAAGGTCAGGCTGGTGATGCTGCCGGCGCTGCGCAGATCTGGCGCGGCGGCCGCCACCAGGGCCAGCAGGTCGGCCTCTCCGCTGACGTGGGCGGAGGCCACCGCGGCCTTCATCGAGACCTTGGCCGTTGATTTCGACCGCCGGATCGCCGTGAGCGCGCCGCTGACCGCCTCGAGCTGGCGAGGGTCGCCGTTGTCGGCGAACTTGCGCAGCTCACCGGCTTCCGGCCAGCGGGCGCGGTGCACCGAACCGGGTTTCCACCAGGACCAGACCTCTTCGGTGACGAACGGGAGGAAGGGCGCGAACAGTGCCAGGACCGTGGACAGCGCGATAGCGAGCGTGGCTCGGGCGGATGCCGAGCCCGCTACGCCGAACGCCCCATACGCGCGTCCTTTGACGAGCTCGACGTAGTCGTCGCAGAACCGCCAGAAGAACGATTCGGTCAGTTCCAGGGCACGGGTGTAGTCGTAGCCGTCCAATGCGGTAGAGGCCGCGTCGACGACATCCGCGAGCGTCGCCAGCAGCGCTCGGTCGAGTGATTCGCTGATCGCGCCCGGGTCCTCGACCACACCGAGCCCCAGGGTGAACCGACTCGCGTTGAGCAGCTTGATGGCGAGGCGTCGCCCGATTTTCATTTGCCCGACATCAAAGGCGGTATCAGTACCCGGACGCCCGGATGCCGCCCAGTATCGCACCGCGTCCGAACCGTGCTGTTCGAGCAGGTCCAGCGGCGTGACGACGTTTCCCTTGGATTTCGACATCTTCTTGCGGTCCGGGTCGAGAATCCAGCCGGAGATGGCCGCGTTCGTCCAGGGCAGTGTGCCGAACTCGGTATGACTGCGCAGCACCGTCGAAAACAGCCAGGTGCGGATGATCTCATGCGCCTGCGGCCGCAGATCCATCGGGAACACCCGCGCGAACAGGTCGTCGTCGCTGCCCCAGCCAGCGGCGATCTGCGGGGTGAGCGACGAGGTGGCCCAGGTGTCCATCACATCCGGGTCAGCGGCGAAACCACCGGGAACCCCGCGTTGGGCCTCGGTGAAGCCAGGTGGTGTGTCGCTGGATGGGTCGACCGGAAGTGTGGCCTCGTCGGGCACGATCGGCTGGTTGTGCCGGGGCAGGCCGTCGGAGCCCAGCGGGTACCAGACCGGGAACGGCACGCCGAAGAAGCGCTGCCGGCTGATCAGCCAGTCCCCGGTGAGCCCATCCACCCAGTTCTCGTAGCGGACGCGCATATGCGCGGGATGCCAGCGCAGCTCGGCGCCGCGGGCCCGCAGCGCCGCCCGCAGGGTCTCGTCCCGTCCACCGTTGCGGATGTACCACTGGCGGGTTGTGACGATTTCCAGCGGGCGGTCGCCCTTTTCGTAGAACTTCACCGGATGGGTGATCGGGCGCGGTTCTCCCAGCAGTGCTCCGCTGGCCCGCAGGAGCGCGACGGTCTGCTCGCGCGCGCTGTTGGCGGTACGTCCGGCCAGCGTGGCATAGTGTGCCCGGCCCGTCTCCGACACGATCGCCTCGGGTGGGTCGGCGAGCAGCCGGCCGTCCCGGCCGATCACCGCTCGGGCGGGCAGCTGAAGCTCCCGCCACCAGGTGACGTCCGTCAGGTCGCCGAAGGTGCAGATCATCGCGATGCCGGACCCCTTCTCGGGGTCGGCGAGCCGGTGCGCGAGCACCGGCACCTCGACATCGAACAGGGGAGTGCGCACCGACGAGCCGAACAGCGGCTGGTACCGCTCGTCGTCCGGATGCGCGACCAGGGCGACACACGCGGCCAGCAGCTCCGGCCGGGTGGTTTCGATGAGCACTGCCGGGCCGCCGGCCGCGGCGCCCTGGCCACCCGCGCGGGCGAACGCGAGCGTGTGGTAAGCGCCTGGGCGGTCACGGTCCTCCAGCTCCGCCTGGGCGACCGCTGTCCGGAAGGTCACGTCCCACAGCGTCGGCGCCTGCGCGAGATAGGCCTCGCCACGAGCGAGGTTGCGCAGGAAGGCCCGCTGGGCGACGGCGCGGGAGCGGGTGTCGATCGTCGCGTAGGTCATCGACCAGTCCACCGACAGGCCGAGCCGCCGCCACAGCTCCTCGTAGACCTTCTCGTCCTCGATCGTCAGCCGCTCACACAGCTCCACGAAGTTGCGGCGGCTGACCGGGACCTGCTCCTTGCCGGGCTTGTCCGGCGGGGTGTAGCCCGGGTCGTAGGGCAGCGACGGGTCACAGCGGATGCCGAAGTGGTTCTGTACCCGGCGTTCGGTCGGCAGACCGTTGTCGTCGAATCCCATCGGGTAGAAGACCTCACGGCCGCGCATCCGCTGGTACCGGGCGATGATGTCGGTGTGCGTGTAGGAGAAGACATGACCTACGTGCAGCGACCCGGAGACGGTCGGCGGTGGCGTGTCGATCGCGAAGACCCGCGCCCGGTCGGCGGTCCGGTCGAAGCGATAGGTCGCCTGCTCGTGCCATGCGGCCGACCAGCGTTGCTCGATGCCGTCGAGGGACGGCCGGTCCGGGACGGCCTGCCGCCGTTGCGCCGGATCTTCCCGCTGGCCCGGATCCAGTTGGTTTCTGCCTTCTTCTGTCACCACAGGTAACGATCCTACGGGCCGGGGACGGCGGGACTCGCGGTGCCCGCAAGCCGCGGTTTTTTGCGGTCCTGGTGGGCACCGTCCCGACTGGTACCGGTGGGTTGGCAGGATGAAGCCCGTGCCTGACACCACGCGCTATGCCGGCGATCCGATGCCTTCGACGGGGGCTTCCGCATCGATGCCTGATGACGTGACGCCCGGCGGCTCGCGACCGCTGGAGCTGCTGGAGCTCGCGCTCGCCGTCGCCCAGGAGGCCGGTGACCTCCTGCTGCGGGGACGAGCGGGCACGGTGGCGGCCGAGTCGACCAAGTCCTCCCCCACGGACGTCGTCACCGCGCTCGACCGGGCATCCGAGGAGCTGGTCGGACGCAGGCTGCGCGAGGCGCGCCCCGGCGACGGCCTCCTCGGTGAGGAAGGCGCCGACGACGTCGGCACCAGCGGCGTGCGCTGGATCGTCGACCCGCTGGACGGCACCGTGAACTTCCTCTACAGCCTGCCGAACTGGGCGGTGTCGATCGCGGCTGAGATCGACGGGACGGTGGTGGCCGGGGTCGTGCACGCTCCGGCCATGGGCGTCACCTACACGGCGGCGCTCGGCGAAGGCTCGGCCCGTAACGGAGCCGCCCTCACGGGCTCGACCGTCACCGACCTGTCCCACGCGCTGGTGGCGACCGGGTTCGGCTACACGGTCGAGCGACGGGCCAGCCAGGTCACGGTGCTGACCCGGGTCCTGCCGCGGGTACGGGACATCCGGCGGATGGGCGCGGCCTCACTCGACCTCGGCGCGGCCGCGGCCGGCCTCGTGGACGCCTACTACGAGCGCGGCCTGCATCCCTGGGATCATGCGGCCGGGGGGCTGATCGCCACCGAGGCCGGTCTGCGCGTCGGTGGTCTGCACGGCCGGCCGGTGTCGAACGACCTCACCATCGCGGCCCCACCGGCGCTGTTCGATGCGCTGCACGACCTGCTCGCCGCGGACCCGCCCGCCGACGGCGACTAACCTGTCCGTCCACTCGCGCGGCCTGGGCCGGCCTGGGCCGGCCGGCTCAGCCCAGTCAGTCGATGCGGCGGAGCTCCTCGCGGTACCGCTTGCCGTTCGCGGTGTACATCGCGGCCCCGGCCGCGAAGGCGTTCTCCGGCACCGCGTCCGGGCGGATCTTCGCTGGTACGCCGATGGCCAGTGCCCGGGGCGGTACCCGCACGTTGTTACCGACAAGCGCCTGCGCGCCGACCAGTGCGCCGGCGCCGACCACGGCCTCGTGCAGGACGATCGAGCCGGAGCCGACCAGGGACCCGTTCTCGATGACGCAGCCCTCCAGATGCGCGATGTGCCCGATGACGCAGTCGTCGCCGATGATCGTGGGCAGCGTGGCGGTCGAGTGCACGACGGTGCCGTCCTGTACCGAGGTCCGGGCGCCGATACGGATCTCCCCGTAGTCGGCGCGCAGCACCGCGCCCGGCCAGATGGTCGACTCGGGGCCGATGGTCACCTTGCCGATCACGGTTGCCGCCGGGTGGACGTAGGCGGAGGGATCGATTTCGGGCACCCGGTCACCGAGCGCGTAGACAGCCACCGACATCTCCTTCTCGGGCACGTGGCCGGCCGGTCGCCATGGTCAGCTCATCATCATGGTCGGCCCACCATGGGCGTGTTACCGCGGACACGGCCGCCGCTGGGGAGCATCCCCACCTCATCGTGCCCTACGGAGCCGGCCGCCGCCCGCGCCGCCGGACACATGTGCGCGGGTCGTTCTGGTCACCCAGCGCTGTTATTCTCGGCGTCCGTCTTGGCTCGCTGCCCGTGCAGCATGCGTGTGAGCGCCCGGTAGCGCCGCATCGCTGACGGTTTTCGGAAGAACGAGATCGGGTTGACCGGCGAGGCGATCTGCCGCACGGTCATCGCCTTCGGCCAGGCGAACTCGCGCAGGCCATCCGCGCCCTGTACCCGCCCGAACCCGGAGTGCCCGACGCCGCCGAACGGCAGGCCGGCGACCGCGGTGAAGACCATGACATTGTTGACCGAGACCATGCCCACCCGCAGCCGGTCGGCGATCTCCCGCCCGCGGCGGCGGGAGAACACCGACGCGCCAAGCCCGAAGACGCTGCTGTTGGCTCTGGCCACGGCCTCGTCGAGGTCACGCACCCGGGTCACCACCAGGGTCGGCCCGAAGGTCTCCTCGGTCATCGCCAGGGCGTCGTCTGGCACGTCGACCAGCACGATCGGATCGACGAACGGTGGGCGGACCGATTCGGGGCCGCCTACCACGGCACGCCCGCCTCGCGCCAGCGCGTCGCGAAGGTGGCGCTGGATGAGCTCGATCTGGCTGTCGAGGACCATCGGGCCGTACCCGGACGGTTTCCCGGCGCCAGCCGTGATTTTCTTCGCCTGGATGATCAGCTTTGCGAGGAAGGCATCGTAGGCACCGTCGGTCACGAAGATCCGTTCAGTGGCGATGCAGGTCTGGCCGGAGTTGCCGATCCCGAGCCACAGCGCGCCGTCGACGGCCGCGTCGAGATCGGCGTCGTCCGCGACGATCATCGCGTCCTTGCCGCCCAGTTCCAGCACGACCGGGGTGAGCGTCTTCGCGCACTGGGCCATCACGGCCCGGCCGGTGGCCGGGGCACCGACGAACGAGAGTTTGTCCACGCCGGCCGAGCACAGCGCGGCGCCGGTGAGCGAGCGGCCGGTGACCATACGGAGTACCGGATGCTCGCCGACCACGGCGGCGAACTTCTCCACGACGAACCGTCCGACCGCGGGTGTCAGCTCACTGGGTTTGTAGACGACACAGTTGCCGGCGGCGAGCGCCGACACGATGGCCCCGCCCGGGGTGTAGACGGGCCAGTTCCAGGTCCCGATGACGCCGACGACCCCGTAGGGCTGGTAGGTCACGGAGGCGGCCTGGTTCGCGGTGAGCAGGCCACGCGGCACCCGGCGCGTGCCCAGGACGCGCCCGGCATGGGCAGCCGTCCAGGCGAGGATGTCAAGATGAGTACCGATCTCCAGGACGGCCTCGTCGACGGTTTTGCCGTTCTCCCGGTGGACCAGGTCCGCGAGCTCGTCAAGGGAGTCGTAGAGCGCTCTCTTCCAGGCCAGCAGGCGCGTGCGGCGACCGTCGAAGCCGAGGCCGGACCACCATTGGGTGGCGGTGCGCGTGTGCTCGACCACGGCGCGCACCTCGTCGGCGCTGTGCGCCGGGAACGTCGCGATTGTCGCGCCGGTAACCGGGCTGATCGACTCAAAGGCCTCCACCGCCACCATGACGGCCGGTTCTGGGTCAGTCGCCATCGTGCATGCCCGGTGGCAGCGATCCAGTCGTCTTCACCCACCAGCGGGCGGCCACCCGTTCGGCGGTGAGCCGCCCGAGGCCGATCGCCACCCCGGACAGCACCGCCCAGCCGATCGCGTCCGCCCAGGCCGTCTCGGGATGCGCCGGACTGGCCGGCGGGTCGGCTTTGCGGATTTTCCGGTACGCCACGGTGGCGGTCCTGCTCGCCGCCGAGCCGGCCGCGGCACCTGCCGCGCCTCCCACGATCTTCCAGCCAATCTTCGATACCGACCGTGCCACTATCGCACCTCCGTCATCTGTGGACCGCGGCCCGCGGGGGAGCGAGATCCGCGGTTCAGCGCGTGACCGGGACATTGATCGCCATAGCCAGTTCGTCGGGATGTCTGCTGGACAGCACCCATGCGCCGGTCGCGGTGTCGACTCGGACGCCCGTCCGTATCCATGGCCTGGTCAGGGCAAACATCCCCGGAGCAAGCACGGTGCGGATGTCGGTGCAGGCGACGGAGCCGTGGACGGCGTCTCTGCTGATCGTCCTGCCGGCCGCGCGCACCGACGTGTCGGTCACGGCCAGGCGGGGCCGCCCGAGCAGCCACAGCGCCGCCGCCAGCGCGGTGAACATGGCGCCGTAGGCCACCAGCCGAGCCAGCGCGGAGTCCGCGTAGACGGTGAAGTAACTGCCGAAGGCGCCCGCGCAGACAGCGGCCCAGACGTACCAGAGCCGAGGTACCGCCAGCCGTTCCTCGTAACGCATGTCGGTCAGTATCCACTGTGTCAGGAGCCGCCCGCGCCCGTCAGTAACTGATCTTTCGCTGGTGGCTGGCCCCCATCGGGGCGGGCGCCGGTGTGGGCGCGGGTGAGGGTGCCGGTGAGGGGCCAGCCGGCACACCTTAGTCTTCGGCGTGTTCCCCCGGGTACCGTTGACTGTGCCGGTTACCGGTCTCGGCTCGTATTCGCGAGGAGCGATCGGAGACTCATGACCGCCACGAACGATCTCACCGCGCAGCCGGCCAGCCCTGGATCGCGTCGGCTGGGAGTGCTGGTGCGGCGGCTCGATCCGGATCTTCCGCTGCCCGCCTACGCGCATGCCGGCGATGCCGGCGCGGACCTCGTGGCAGCCCGCGACGTCACCCTCGCCCCCGGCGAACGTGCCATGATCGGAACGGGGATCGCCATCGCGCTGCCCGAGGGCTACGCGGCGTTCGTGCATCCGCGCAGCGGACTCGCCGCTCGCCATGGCGTGTCCATCGTGAATGCGCCAGGTACTGTCGACGCCGGTTACCGTGGTGAGATCAAGGTTCTGCTTGTCAACACCGACCTGCACGCATCGGTCCACCTGCGGCGTGGCGACCGGATCGCGCAGCTTGTCGTCCAGCGGGTGGAGCATGCGGCGTTCCGTGAGGTCGCCGAACTGCCCGGGACGGCGAGGGGCACCGGCGGGTTCGGATCGACCGGTGGGTTCGCGACGACCGGTGATCTTAGCTGACCGGGGCCGGCGAAGTGCTTACCCATGCCTGCCCGACGTCCGCCCCGCGCCCGCACCATATCCGCCATCGTTGCCGGCCAGCACGCGCAAGGAGCTCATCGTGATAACAGGAAGTGGTTGAAATGTTCCGGCGCGGTCGTAGACGTGGTGGTCGAGGTGTCTTGGGCGCACCGGAACACCATGGCCGGGATGAGGTCCTCGACGTCGAGGAGGAGGGCACTGCGGGTGCCCCGGACGGTCCGTATGACGCCGACAACGCTCCGGACGATCGTGTTCGGCGTCTCGATCTGGGGTCCCTGCGTATCCCCATGGTCGACGGGATCCAGGTGCAGTTCCAGGTCGATCAGACATCTGGCCAGCTGCTGACGGTGACCCTCACGGACGGCCAGAGCGCGATGGAGCTGGCGGCCTTCGCCGCGCCGAAAAGCACCGGTCTGTGGAACGACGTGCGCGCCGAGATCGCCGGCTCCCTGGGCGCGGGACCGGGCGCGGCCGAGGAGGGCAGCGGACCGTATGGGAAGGAGCTGCGGCTCCAGCTGCCGACCGGCGCGGCCGATGAGTTCATGCCCGGCAGGATGATGGGGATCGACGGTCCGCGCTGGTTCCTGCGGATCGTCCTCACCGGCTATGGCGCGCTCGATCCACAGGCCGCGCCGTTGCTGACCGAAGCGTTGCGCCAGCTCGTGGTGGTGCGTGGTGACCAGGCGATGCCCCTGCGCGATCCGCTGCCGCTGAAGCTGCCGAAAGAGGTCACCGACCCGCACGCTTCGCCCGACCCCGCGGAGGAGGTGGCGGCGGGCCCGTACGACACCACACCCGCGGCCGTGCGGACGGCGGCCCGGATGCCTGCCCCCGGCGTGCGGATAGCGGAGGTCGGCTAAGAGCGACCGGCAATAGGGGACGCGGCGTCGCGGGGGGCTGGGGCACGCACCTCGCCGCATCGCTCCCCGTCCATCGCTGCGCGATGCACGGGTACCCCGGCTCGTCGGTCGACGCCCAACACACAGCCGGGTCGACGCGCCTGATGTCGACGCGCCTGACGCAGGGCCCGCCGGAGCCGGCGATGCGCAGACTGCCGCCGGCAGCCATCAGCGCGGGTGCGCCATCGCTCACCAGCCCGCCGTAGCTGACGCCCGCACGGAGAGCTGGTGGCTGCACGCCGCTGGTATCGCTGTCTTTCGGTGATGACGTGTCGCGCGACGAGTGGCCGAGGCATGCGTGAGCATCGAGGCACGCGTGAGCACAGCCGGCCGGGGCCCTGGGACGGACATCGTGCACAGCTGGAGCTGGGGCCTCGGGGCGGGCACACTGGGGCGCGTCGGTTCGTTACCCCGATGTTGCCTGTGTTGCGTGCCCCAGCCCCGCGACGCCGTGTCCTCTATTGCCGGGCGCTCTTAACCCAGTTCCGTGCATGCTCGAGATTCAACCGGAGGAGCCGTGGGAGACCGAGGCGGTTGGTGGGGGCGGGTCGTCCACCGGCTGAACGCGGATGATCAGGTGCTGGAAGCGGAGGACCTACAGCGGACGGTCGAGGCGGCCGGGGCCATCCCCATGGGTGAGTGTCACGAGCGTCAGGAGGTGTGCGTCGTCGGTTCGATCCGTTCGGTTACCGTTCGGAGTCATGCTGGAGCGCAGAGCCTTGAGGCGGACATCTACGACGGCACCGGTACCGTCACCCTGGTGTTTCTTGGCCGGAAGCACATACCGGGGATTCAGACAGGACGCACGGTGAAAGCAGCTGGGATGGTCATGAATCAGGACAGCCGTACCACCATCTTCAACCCGCGATACGAGCTGCTGCCCGCGTCGTCCGCGAGCGCGTGAGCCTCCCGACCGGCGACCAGCAGGTCGCGCCGGCCACCGGGCAGCGGCCCCCGATGTCCTTCGCCGAGGCCATGGGCGGCCCACGCGGGATGGTCGACAGCGCGATCCCCACGGTCGCTTTTGTCGCGGTCAACGCCGGGGCCGGGCTGACCGCGGGCATCGTGTTCGCCGTGGCGACGGCGGCGGCCCTCGTCGCGCTGCGGGTCGTCCGCCGCGAACCCGCGCGCCAGGCGTTCTCCGGTCTGTTCGCGGTGGGGCTCGCCGCGTTCGTCGCGTCCCGCACGCACAGCGCCGAGGGCTACTTCCTGCCCAGTATCGTGAAGAACGCCGTTTTCGCCGGAGCCGGCCTGCTGTCTCTGCTGGCGCGCAGGCCGCTCGCGGGTTTCGTGCTGGCCGCGATGGATGCCCGGTATGCCGACTGGCGTCAGCACAGCCACCTGCGCCGGGCCGCCATCCGGGCGACGCTGGTGTGGATCGTTGTTTTCGGTCTCCGGTTCGTCATCCAGGGTGTGCTCTACCTGGCCGGTCAGACAGGATGGCTGGCCGCGGCCAACATCGCCCTGGGGCTTCCGCTGTTCGGCGTCGCGATCATAACGACCTTCGCCATCGTGCGGCGGCTCGCGCCGAGTCAGGCTGCCGTGGACGAGCGTGGCGTGGACGAGCGTGGCGGTCCCGCTGGCCTTCCGGTCACCGCGCCGGTGGTGGTGAGTCCACCGGCGTCCCACCCAGAGCCTGGCTGAGGGCCTCCTCGACGTCTCCGCCGGCTGTCACCACGGCGAGCACCTCATCGCCTTCTTCCAGCGTGGCGTCGGGGGAGGGCAGGACGACCCGCCCATCGCGCAGGATCGCCACCAGCGCCGCGTCAGCGGGCAGCACGACCTGCGCGATGGGCCTCCCGATCACCGGCGAGTCCTCGGCCAGGGTCAGCTCCACCAGCGACGCGTTGCCCTGCATGAAGCGCATCAGGCGGACGAGGTCGCCGACGCTCACCGCCTCCTCGACCAGGGCGGTCAGCAGCCGTGGGGTGGACACGGCCACGTCCACGCCCCACGCCTCGGTGAACAGCCACTCGTTGTTCGGATGGTTGACGCGTGCCACCACCCGCGGCACCCCGAACTCGGTCTTCGCCAGCAGCGACACGACCAGGTTGACCTTGTCGTCCCCGGTCGCGGCGACCATCACCGCGCACTCCTGGAGGTTGGCGCTCTCCAGGGAGGCCAGCTCGCATGCGTCCGCCAGCAGCCAGTTGGCACGCGGGAGCGCGCCTGTGCGTATCTTGCGCGGGTCACGTTCGATCAGCATGACCTCGGAGCCGTTGTCGATCAGTTCAGCGGCGATGGAACGGCCGACCTTGCCCGCTCCGGCGATGGCGATCCGACGTGGCCTCATGCGGGTGGACCTTCCTTCGGACCGGACCGCAGCACGGCTTCCACCTGCGCCGCCCGTGCTTTGGGAAAGGCGATGTGCAGCGTGTCGCCGTCCTGGATGAGGGTACGAGAATCAGGAAGCAGGCCTTCGCCGAAACGGGTGACACAGGCGACCCGGACACCCGCGGCACCCTCAAGCGTGGAGACGCGTAGCCCCACCCACGATATGGAGGGCGTCATCTCTGACAGCAGGATCATGCCGGATGTGTCCGTCCACTCCGGCGTTATGGCGTCCGGGACGAGCCGGCGCAGGATCTGGTCGCGGGTCCACCGTACGGTGGCGACCGTGGGAATACCGAGCCGTTCGTACACCTCAGCCCGGCGGGGATCATAGATGCGGGCGACGACGCTGGTCACGCCGAACATCTCCCGCGCGATCCTGGCTGCGATGATGTTGGAGTTGTCGCCGCTGGAAACCGCGGCGAACGCCGCCGCGTCCCGGATGCCGGCCTCGATCAGGGTGCCCCGGTCGAAACCGACCCCGGTGACCATCCGGCCGCTGAAGTCCGCGGGCAGCCGGGTGAAGGCGTCCGGGTCCTGGTCGATGATGGAGACGCTGTGGCCATACCGGTCGACGCTGCGGGCGAGCGCCGAACCGACTCGACCGCAACCGAGGATCACCACATGCACGCCGCAGAGCGTAGTCCCGCGCAGTCGCCCCGGTCGATGCGTGGACGACGTCCAGCAGCGGAGGTATCGGACATCTCACAGCGATGCGATGCTGGTCACACCAGTCGGTAGCATCGCCGCGTGAGGCTCACGGACCGCCTCAAGCGCGGCTTCGTCGGTCGCCCTCTCGGGAGCGACAAACTCGGCGAGACGTTGCTGCCCAAGCGGATCGCCCTGCCTGTCTTCGGCAGCGATCCGCTGTCCTCGGTGGCGTACGCCACCGAGGAGATCCTGCTCGTTCTGTCACTCGGCGGTCTGGCTTTCTACCACCTTGCGCCATGGGTGGCCGCCACGGTCGTCGTGGTGTTGCTGACCGTCGTCGCCTCTTACCGGCAGAACGTGCGCGCGTACCCCACCGGTGGCGGCGCGTACGAGATCGCGATGACGAACCTGGGGCCGCGGGTCGGCCTCACGGCCGCGAGCGCGCTGCTTGTCGACTACATCCTCACGGTCGCCGTGTCGGTCGCCGCCGGGGTCGCGAACCTCACGTCAGCCGTGACCAGCCTGGCCGGGCACAAGGTGCTTCTCGCCGTGGTGCTGATCGTCGTGCTGACGATCGTGAATCTGCGCGGTGTCCGGGAGTCGGGTACGGCGTTCGCCGTCCCGACCTACGGCTTTGTCGTCGGCGTCCTGCTGATGGTCGCCGTCGGGTTGTTGCAGACCGTGGTCGGGCATCCGCCCCGTGCCGAGAGCGCGAGTTACCAGGTGCACGCCGAGTCCGCGTTCGGCGGTCTTGCCACCGTGTTCCTGGCGTTGCGGGCGTTCTCGTCCGGCTGTACGGCGCTCACCGGCGTGGAGGCGATCAGTAACGGGGTCCCCGCGTTCCGTCCGCCCAAGAGCCGCAACGCGGCGACGACGCTGCTGGCCATGGGGCTGATAGCGGTCACCATGTTCAGTGGTGTCACCATCCTGGCGATGATCTCGCATGTCCACGTGGCGGAGAACCCGGCTAATCTCGTGGGCGCGAACGGGGCCGTAGCCACAACGCAGCGTACGGTCATCGCGCAGGTGGCCGCCGCGGTTTTCGGGGAGGGGTCGTTCGGCTTCCTTTACGTCGCCGTCGTCACGGCCCTGATCCTTGTGCTGGCCGCGAACACCGCCTTCAACGGGTTTCCGGTACTTGGGTCGATCCTCGCCAGGGACGGGTATCTGCCGCGTCAACTGCACACCCGCGGTGATCGTCTTGCTTTCAGCAATGGGATCATCACGCTCGCCGCTCTCGCCGTTCTTCTGATCGTCGCGTTCGACGCCGAGGTGACCCGGCTCATTCAGCTGTACATCATCGGTGTGTTCGTGTCGTTCGTGTGCAGTCAGACCGGCATGGTGCGGCACTGGCAGGACATCTTGAACAGCGATCATCCGGACGCCGTCGATCCGGTGCTGCGCCGCCGCATCCGGCGTTCACAGGCGATCAACTTCGTCGGCGCCTGTGTGACCGCTGTCGTGCTTCTCGTGGTGCTGGCCACGAAGTTCACGCGCGGCGCATGGATCGTCTGCGTCGCCATGCCGGTGATTTTCGTGATGATGCGGGCGATCCACCGGCACTACGACCGGGTGGCCCAGGAGCTGCAGCCCGAGCCGGGGCCGCCGACGCTGCCCTCCAGGGTGCACGCGGTGGTGCTGGTCAGCAAGATCCACGAACCGACGCTGCGAGCCCTGGCCTACGCCAAGGCCACGCGGCCCCACACCCTGGTCGGGCTCACCGTGGCGGTTGACCCGGCCGAGTCCGGCCGGGTCCGCCAGGCCTGGGAGGAGCGGGCCATCGGCATTGATCTGGTCGAACTTGCCTCGCCCTATCGCGAGATCACCCGACCGGTGCTGGACTATGTCGCCGGTATCCGGCGGGAGAGCCCGCGCGACGTGGTCGCCGTGTTCATCCCCGAGTACGTGGTCGGGCACTGGTGGGAACAGCTCCTCCACAACCAGAGCGCGCTGCGGCTGAAGGCGAGGCTGCTCTTCCAGCCAGGGGTGATGGTCACCAGCGTCCCGTGGCAGCTCGCCTCCTCGGAACAGGCAGGCCGGCGCCTGGACCGGATCGCGCCGGGAGCGGTACGGCGAGCCACCGGCTCGGCCACCCCCGCCCAAGCCGCCGGGCGGGCCGGACGGGCCGGGCGAGCCGGGCG
>NZ_CAKJTO010000004.1:88908-97943 GCF_917627405.1 Protofrankia sp. Cj5 | reverse complement strand
GCGGACAGGTGCGGGCCTGGTCGGTGGCCGCACCGCCGCGCTCGGTCGGTTCCTCGGGCCGCGCGGTGCCGAGCGCGGCCCAGTCCACGATCCGGATGCGGGCGGGGCGTGCCCCGCCGACGGGTGGCGGGGCACCCAGGTAGCCGGATTGGAACAGGCGTGGGGTCCGCGTCTCGTCCTTCGTGCACAGGATCATGCCGCGGCCACGCAGCCGGCCGGGGATGGCCGCGGCATCCGGTACGCCCAGGACCTCGACGCTGTCGGCCGGTTCGTTCTGCCGTAGCGTGATCCGAAGATCGATGTTGTTCTTCAGCTCGGCCGACAGCTTGCCCTGTAGCGACTGGGTGGCCAGCACCAGGTGCATGCCGAGCGACCGGCCCTTGGCCGCGACGTTGACCAGTGCTCGCAGGAAGTCCGGGGACGTCTCCAGCACCCGCGCGAACTCGTCGAAGATCATCACAAGGCGGGGGAGCGCGGGCAGCCCAGGCGCGGAGCGCAGAGCTTTCCAGTACTCGTCGATCTCGCCGCCGTAGCGGGCGAGCAGGGACTCCCGGCGGTTCACCTCCGCCCGTACCGAGGCGAGGACCCGGTCGGCCGCGGCCTGGTCGAAGACGTCCGCCGGCGTCTCGCCGGTGGAGCGGATGAGCGCGACGACATGCGGGCAGCGCTCGAACGGGAGGAACGCGCTGCCGCCCTTGAAGTCGACGAGGACAAGGTTCAGCTCGTCGGGAGTGTTGGCCAGCAGCAGCGACGTGACGAGCGTCTGCAGCAGGATGCTCTTGCCGGCGCCGGTGGCACCACCGAGCATCGTGTGCGGACCCTGTCCGGCGAGGTCGACGGTGACCGGCCCGTCCCCATCCGCGCCGAGGAGCACCCGGGTGGTCGGCCCCGGCTGGTCCGCCCACAGGGCGAGCACGTCGTCCGCGGATGCCATCCCCACGCCGACAAGGTCGAGAAAACGCACCGGGTACGGGATGGCTGTCTCCGCGTTGCCCAGCGACAGCCGGTCACGTAGCGGTGCGACGGCTCGTGCGAGCCAGCCCGCCTCGCCGGGGTCGATGCCCTCCTGGCGGCCGACCGCGGCCCGCTCGCCACGGCGGTGAGTGAGCCGGACGGCACCGCTGTCGTCGACCTGGCATTCGGCGCGGCACTCGTTCATGCCGTGCCGGTCGACGGCGATCACGTACACGCCCGCTTCCGGTCCGTCCCGCAGGATCGCCTTCATACCCGGCAGGTTGCGCAGCGCGAGCGCGCCGTCGAGCAGGACGACGACATCCTCGGCGAAGCGGACATTGGTCGCACCACGGCGTTCGGCGGACCGGATGGTGATCAGATCCCGGAGTTCGGCGATCCGGCTTGCCCGGGTCGCCTCGGTGTTGCCGACCCAGCAGGGCACCGGGCCCGCGTCACCGGTGGCGACATGCGGTAGCCAGGTGGCCCAGGCCAGGTGGTCACGGCTGCTTGATGTGATCAGGACGATCCGCAGGTCGTCAGGGCTGCGGAGCACGCCGAGCTGAAGCACCAGCCACCGGGCCAGCGCATCCGCCGGGCCGCTCGGGCCGGTGACGCCGAGTACACCCACGGCGCGCAGGTCAACCGTCAGCGGCACGCCACGCAGGGCCGGCTCGGTGAACCCGTCCCACCGTTCGCCGCGCAGGTCGATCGACGCGGGTTCGCCGGTGGTGCCCACCCGTAGTCGCAGGCCGTCGGGAGAGTCGGCGTTGCGCGGCCACACGCCGCGGCTGGCTCCGGTCGCGGCGAGGGTGAGATCGAGCTGGTCGGGTGCCTGCGCACGGCGGGCGCTCTCCTCGGTGGCCGCCGCCGTCGCGATGGTACGTAGTGCCTGGGCTTTCTCCGTTTCGAAGCGCCGGTCGTCGGCGGCGCGCTGCCTGCGGCCCACCACCTGGTTGCCGATGACGCTGACAGGACCGAGCAGGCACATCGCCAACACGACGGGGTTACGCATGGCCAGGAAAAGGACTCCACCGATCACGACCGGCAACAGCGCGGGGAGCCAGACAGCGCTTCGGGAGGCGGTATGACGAGCGGGTGCCGCCGGCAGCTCCACCTCGGCCCGCCTGATGTCGGGTGTCGCCGCGAAGGCACGGTCGAAGTCGAGGTGACCGTCCCGGCTGCGTGTCGTCGACAGCGGTGAACGCGGCAACGGCACCCACTCCATGCGGTCGGTACCGATCTCGAGGATGGCGCCGGCCGCAAGGGGAGCAGGCCCGGCCATGGGTCCGTCATCGACCAGGGTGCCGTTGCTCGAATCGAGATCTTCCACCGTCACTGTGGCGTCCTGGCACACTGTGAGCGCCGCGTGCCGGCGGGAGACCTCGTTGCAGGTGAGCACGATCCGCGCCTGCGAGTCCCGGCCCACCAGATGGCATCCTTGATCGAGCCAGACGACTAGGCCGGCGTCGTGCCCGTCGAGTATCCGCAGCGCGCCGACGATGCCGGGCGCAACAGCCCGCGGCTGCGGGCCCGACACGCCGACGCTGATCGTCGCGCCGTGCACCAGCGGGCTGTCGACGACGCTCCCAGCGGGGTCGAGTGGTCGGTCGCCGACGAAGCAAAGGCGGTTCCCCACCGGTATCGGCAGCGCGTTGAGCACGGAGCCGACCCCCGTCTCCGGATCGGCTGAAATCTCCACGTCACACCGGGTATCCGTACCGGGGTCGTGCACACTCAGCCTGATGATCATTTTCTGCGTCGCTCCCGAGCGCGTCCGGCATCACCACTGACAGGCATAATCACAGCAGGAAATCATCATTGACATGGCACTGACCGGTTTGCGCAGCGCAACAGCGCTGACGACCGTTGATGAGGATGACAAAGAGCGTCCGGCATTGCCCTGCGCTGAGGTATCTGTGCCAGAATCGCGCATGGCAAACTTACCCAGGTCGGTCGAGGATCTCACTCCCGCGATGCTGACCGCTCTGCTGCGTGAGGCCCATCCGACGGTCGTGGTCGACGGGGTTGATCTGATCGGGGCAGCCCGGGTTGGTGTCGCCACGGCTACCGGAGAGAAGGCGTCGACCGCGGATCGCCTGACGCTCGGGCTACGGTACGCCCCGGGACGTGACGCCGGGCTGCCGCCACGGATGTTTCTCAAGACCCTGCTGGTCAGTGGGGATGAGCAGGGCCTGCCGCGGGCCGCGCCGGCCATGTACCGCACCGAGATCGGCTTCTATCGGCAGGTCCGCACCCGACTGGACGTGGAGGCACCCCGGCTGTTCGCCGGTGAGCTCGACGAGGAGACCGGGCAGTTCGTGGTGCTGATCGAGGATCTTTCGCTGCGGGGAGCGACATACCCCAACGCGCTCGGATCGCTGAGTTCTGACCAGGTCGCCGCACTGCTCGCCGAGCTCGCCAAGGTCCACGCTCACTACTGGTCAAGTCCTGGTCTTCAGCAGGCCTTCCCATGGCTGGAGACACCGGGCTCGGGGGAAACCACGGAGTTCTTCCGAAGCACCGGCCGACGAATCTTCGACAAGCAGCTGAAGCTCGACTGGAAAGCCGAGATCGTGGCTGCGCTGGGGCGTCCGAACGATGAGCTCTGGGCGGCGCTGTGGAAGCTTGAAGATCTTATGGAGAAAGAACCGCGGTGCCTGCTGCACGGCGATGCTCATGTCGCCAACACCTATCTGCTGCCGACGGGGGGCGGCCTGCTGGACTGGCAGTTCTGTAAGGCTGGCAACTGGGCGCACGATGTTTCCTACCTGATCGTGACCGCACTCGACTCCGAGCGGCGGCGGGCCCTTGAGCGGGATCTCATCGCCGGCTATCTGGACGAGCTCGGTCGCCACGGTGTCGTGCCCCCCAGTGCCGATGACGCCTGGCTGCTGTACCGGCAGAACATCGTTTGGGGGGTGGTGGTGGGCTGGGTGATGACACCTCCCACCCATCACGGCCCAGCCCTGATCAGCGCCAACCTGCGACGGTGTGTCACGGCCGCCGCCGACCTCGGGTCCTTCGACGCTGTCGCCTGACCACGGACGCCTGACCACGGACGCCTGACCACGGCCGCCTGACCACGGACGCCGTCAGCGGTGTCCCGGGCATCGCTGAGCTGATCAGCGGCCGGTGGGCCTGTCGGCCGTGGCGTCCGTGGCGGTGCTGTCGGCCGGCAGAGCGGGGGAGTCGACCGGGCCGGGGGCTTGGCCGAGCCGGGATGACGGGGCTGCCAGCATCCCGGACATGGCCTCGATCAGGTCTGTAACCAGATCGTCCAGCCTCTCGGCCGAGAGCGGGACGGCTAGGCCGTGGTCGGCGGGCGCGGTTGCGGGGCGCTCGGCGGCGTTGGCGTGCGCTTCGTTGGGGTGGGCTCGTTCGTAGTCGGCAAGCGCGGCGATGGCCATCCGCATGGCAAGGTTGAAGCGTCGCCGGAACACCGGCTCCGGCAGGGCGGGAAGCGCGTGCCACAGCATGTCCCGGGCCTGGCGAAACGTGGTGTCTGTTAGGTTGTCCGGCCGGCGGATGCGATGGTCGCGCGCATGGTCGGCCTGCAGCCGGGCCAGGAAACTGACGTACTGGCCGTGACCAACCAGCTCAGCCAACGGCCGCACGATGGCCCCGACCGTGGCCTGGAGCATGGCCGTCGGCTGCGCCGTCACCTGCGTGACCATCTCGGCTCGGCGCTCCGCGTCCGTGCCGGCCGGTCGCGTGGTCGCGTCGCTGGCACCGGCGGCCTGGGCGAGTAGTACCGATCTGCGTGCGTTGAGCACGGTCGCGCGATGTTCGAAGATTGCTTCGAGGAGTCGCTCCTTGTTACCGAAGTGGTACTGCGCCGCTCCGGTGTTGTGGCTGCCAGCGGCGGCCGCAATCTCGCGTAGCGACACCGCGTCGAGCCCTCGTTCCGCGAACAGGCGTTCAGCTGCCGCGATCAGGGCATCACGGGTGATCCTGCCGCGGTCGTAGCTGCCGCGTCGCCCGTTGCGGCCTCGGTCGCCGGTGCTGGTCGAGACGGTCACCCTTCCAGTCTGACGTGGGCGGCCGCCGGCATCGTCGGGCCGTCCGGACCGTTCCAGCTCTTTTCATCTTCTGGCACAACTGCTTTAGTTCTCGATGCCAGCTGACCCTCCGTCCGTCCAGGAGCTGTTGGTCGGTCGGGCTGTCGGTTATGTGTACGTTAGGCTCATGAGTTGATCATGAATGGGGGCCTCGATGGTGCTGCCGCGCGGGGTGCGGGGCTGACCGGGCCACGCTCGCGGGCCTGGTCGGCCGCTGGCCCCACGACCGGTTCCTGATCTTCCAGCGGGCCGGTGGCCGGCCGCACTGGTCACGAGGTGGCCACCCATGAAACTGCAGCGGAGGTTCGATGACAACTGACATTCCGGCCATCATTTCCGTGGACGACCACGTGATTGAGCCGCCGCACCTGTGGCGGGACTGGCTGCCCAGCAGGTACCGCGAGGTGGGCCCACGGGTGGTGCGTGCGCCGTACGAGATGATCCCGGCAAACGGCTGGCCGTTCCGGATGGCCACGAGCGGCCCGGAGACCGACTGGTGGGTGTACGAGGACCTCCGGTACGCAGTGGTCGCGGGAATGGCGTCCGCGGGCCTGAAACCGGAGGAGATCGGTAAGGAACCGGTGGGGTACGACCAGATGCGGCCAGGATTCTACGAGCCGGCGGCACGTCTGGTTGATATGGATGTGAATCATGTCGAACGGTCCCTGTGCTTCCCGACCTTCCCCAGGTTCTGCGGCCAGACTTTCTACGAAGCCAAGGACAAGGACCTCGCGTTGGCGTGTGTGCACGCCTATAACAACTGGATGGTCGAGGAGTGGTGCGGCGACAGCGGCGGCCGGCTTATCCCGCTCTGTCTGATCCCGTTGTGGGACGTCGAGCTCGCGGCGGCCGAGGTGCGTCGAAACGCCGCTCGTGGTGTGCGCGCTGTCGCTTTCAGCGAACTTCCGGCAAAGCTTGGCCTGCCAAGCCTGCACGATGCCGAACGGCGATGGGATCCGCTGCTGCGGGCCTGCGCGGAGACCGCGACCGTGATATGCATGCATATCGGCTCGTCCTCGCAGTTCCTCACCACTTCGGCGGACGCGCCGACCAGCGTACGGATCGCAATCACCGCGGTGAACTCCCAGATGGCGATGGCGGACTGGCTGCTGTCCGGCGTACTTGCACGTTTCCCCACCCTGAAGATTGCTTTCTCGGAAAGCCAGATCGGGTGGATGCCGTACCTGTTCGAACGCGCCGACCGGGTCTGGCGTATGGGTAATGCCGCGTCCGGGCTGCCGCCAGAAATGACGGAGGCGCCCAGCAGCTATGTGGCCGGCCGGGTTTACGGGTGTTTTTTCGAGGATGACTTCGGGCTTGTCAGCCGTCATGCCATCGGCGTAGACCAGATCACTTTTGAAAGTGACTACCCGCACCAGGACACCACCTGGCCGAACACCCGTGGCTACGCCGAACAGGCAATGCGGGATATTCCTGCCGCTGATATCGAGAAGATAGTACGGACGAACGCCATCCGCATGCTCGAGCTCCCGCCGGTTCTCGCCGGGTAGCGGCCATCGCCGACGACCATCAGGGCCAGGGCCAGGGCACCACAGCGCGGCATCCCTGCGCTGTGGTGCCCTCGGCATGTCGGGGAAGGGGTTGGGGTGTGCGTGGGCGGCTGGACGTGACGGCTACCTTCGAAGAGATCACATTTAGCTAAATTATTGTTCATTTAAGGTTTTTAGGGGTGAGGGGGCCCGAGCTCGTAGATGTTGTCCGAGATGTTGTCCGACTTCGCCGGCTGGCTGCGACAGCGGCGGGCCGCGCGGAATCATCCTGATGGTGACTCCATGGTTAATTTTTTAATACAGAAAGTCACTTTTTATCATCTAAATCACCGGAGGAATTGGAATGTGTGCGGAAAGTTATTTATTGCCGTAAGTTTGGTGGGCATACTTGCGTTGGCGGCATGCGGGGGCGGCTCGACCAGGGACACGCCTGAGGCGAGTGCGAGCACAGGCAGTCAGTTGCCCGGTGAGCCGATCAAGATGATGGTCATCACTGCGCTGTCCGGGCCATCGGAGGCGTTTACCGACATTCCGCCGGCTGTGAACGCCGCCACCACCGCGATCAACAAGGCGGGTGGCGTCAAGGGCCGGCCGCTTCAGGTTACCGTTTGTGACGATCAGTTTGACCCGAACAAGGCCGCTGACTGCGCGAACCAGGCGGTCGCCGGCAAGTACCTGTTCGTCACCGGAACTTCCGCGAACGGTGACCGGTACATGCCGATCCTGGAGAAGGGGAAGATCCCCGTGGTCGGTCAGATCCCGAACAGCGCCAGCGAGCTGAAGAGCCCGTACTCGTACCCGTTCATCTCTGGCGTCATCGAGGTCGCGGGCGGTGGAACCGCCTGCGGCAAGCTCGGCAAGAAGACCCCCGCGGCGGCCATCGTCGACCTCGCGGCCGGCCGTAACTCCGCCTCGCTGATTGGTCTGGGCCTCAAGCCGTACAACCTGCCGCCTCCCAGGAACGTCTTCATACCACCGACCGCCACTGACTACACGACCTACGCGGCCAACCTCAGCGGCACTGACTGCGTCGATGTCGTGCTCGGCGGCGCAGGCTTCGAGCGACTGACCCAGACACTGCGCCAGTCCGGCAACAACGAGACCGTGGCCTACGGCTCGAGCCAGGTCAGTCAGAAGGGGATCGATCGGTTGGGCGCGGCCGCCACCGGTGTGGTCCTCGTTGCTCAGAACCCCGCGGTGACCGATACCAACGTGCCCGCGGTGAAGAAGTTCCACGACGAGGCCGTCGCCAATGGCACGTCCGCGAACGAGCTGACCGACGAGGGCCTGATCATGTGGGGGACGACCCACCTGGTAGCCGAGCTGGCAGCCAAGATCACAACGGTTGATGGCGAGAGCCTGGCCCAGGCACTCAACACCGCCGGTGATATTGACTACTCACCACTACCGAAGGTGAACTTCGCCAAGCCGGTTCAGGTCATCTCCCCGGACAACAGGATCTTCACGACCGATGTGCGGTTCTCGGAACTCAGGGATGGCAGGCGCGTCCCGCTGTTCGACGGGCAGTCGATCAACGTGTTCAACCCATCCTGATGCACCACCGGCCGGGCCGCGAACGGTGGCCCGGCCGGATCAAAGGGCTTCGCGCCCAGGCGCGGCACACACGAGGTCGAGACGATGAGAACATGTTGACAGGACGGGTCGCTCTGATCACCGGAGCGGGACGAGGGCTGGGTGCGGCGCACGCGCGGTTGCTGGCCGCTGCCGGCGCCGCGGTGGTCGTCAACGACGTCGGGGCGAGCCTCGATGGTCTGACCAGCGGTGATCCGGTTGCCAGCAGCCTGGTTGCCGAGATCACAGCCGCTGGCGGCCGTGCTTTGGCGGATATGTCCGACATATCGACCTTTGCTGGCGCCGCGGTCGCGGTGGAGCGGGCACGAGACGTGTTCGGGCGGATCGACATCCTGGTGAACAACGCCGGGATCGTTGACACTTCGGGGGTCGAGGCGCTGACCGAGGAGGCCCTCGATCGGGTGTTCGCCGTTCATGTCAGAGGCAGCGTCGGCACGACGAGAGCCGCGTTCGGGCACATGCGCGCCCAGGGCTTCGGCCGGATCATCAACACGATTTCCGAGGCCGCGCTGGACATGCGGATGTCCGACACGGTCGCCTATTCCTCGGCCAAGGCGGCGATCTGGGGGCTGACCATGGCGACGGCGAAGGAGGGTGCCCGGTACGGCATCACGGTCAACGCGATCTCGCCGGGCGCCCGTACCCGGATGTCGGCGGGAGCGCTCGACGCCGGTCTTTCGGCTGGGCTCGATCTCGCCCCTGAGCACGTGTCCCGGGTGGTGACGATGCTCGCCTCGCCCGAGGCCGGCGACATCACCGGGCGGGTCGTGCACGCGGCGGCCGGAGAGGTCCGTGAGTATCTTCTGCGCCGGTCCGCCGATACAGATCTTGTACGTCGTTTGGTCGCCGCATCCTGATATCGGCTTAGAGCGACCGGCAATAGGGGACGCGGCGTCGCGGGGCTGGGGCACGCACCTCA
>NZ_CAKJTO010000004.1:0-88665 GCF_917627405.1 Protofrankia sp. Cj5 | reverse complement strand
TATTGCCGGTCGCTCTTAACCCCGGGTTCCACGTCCACAGCAAGTCGTTCACAACAGGTCGCACGATGCCTACGATGACAGTATGTCAGCGTGGCTCTGGTGGTTGATGATCGCCGGGGTTCTCGGGGCCGGTGAGCTGCTGACACTCGCTCTGATCCTCGGAATGACCGCGATCGCGGCCCTCGTCGCCGCTGTCGTGGCGGGTGTCGGTGGCGGTTCCGTCGCGCAACTCGCGGCGTTCGCGGCCGCTTCTGTCGCGCTTCTGTTCGGGCTGCGGCCGGTTGCCAGGCGCCATCTGAACCAGCCGCCGGGGGTCGCGATGGGTGTGGATGCGTTGATCGGAAAAACCGGGATCGTGCTGGAGCCCGTCGACGGCAACGGTGGTCGGGTCAAGATCGGCGGTGAGGTGTGGTCGGCGCGCATGCCGGTCGCGGGCCATGCGCTCCAACCGGGAAGCATTGTCCGGGTGTTGCGTATTGACGGCGCGACGGCCATCGTCCATCCCGCCGAGCTGTGGACGTAGGAAGACCGGAGGCGCTGACGTGATGACGATGCCGCTGCGGGGCTTACGCGTGGCAACGGGGTGGTCCTGATGGCCGGGCTGATCGCTGCTGCCGTCGTCGTACTGGTGCTGCTGGTGTTCCTTGCCAGATCCGTGCGGGTGGTAGCGCAGGCCCGTGCGGTCGTGGTCGAGCGTCTCGGTCGCTACCACCGGACGCTGGGCCCGGGTCTGGCCATCGTCATCCCCGTGGTGGACCGGATCAGGGAGCGCGTCGACCTGCGTGAACAGGTGGTGACGTTTCCGCCGCAACCGGTGATCACTGAGGATAATCTTGTCGTCAGTATCGATACGGTCATCTACTTTCAGGTCACCGACCCGCGGGCGTCCATCTATGAGATTGCCGATGTGATTCGCGCGATCGAGCAGCTCACGGTCACCACGTTGCGCAACGTAATCGGTAGTTTGAACCTGGAGCAGACCCTGACCTCCCGCGATGAAATCAACACCCGGTTGCGCGGTGTCCTTGACGAGGCAACCGGTAAGTGGGGTATCCGGGTGAACCGGGTGGAGATCAAGGCGATTGAGCCACCACCGTCAATCCAGGACTCGATGGAAAAACAGATGCGCGCCGAGCGGGACCGCCGGGCCGCGATCCTGTCTGCCGAGGGCGTCAAGCAGAGCGAGATCCTGCGCGCTGAGGGCGCGAAACAGGCCGCGATCCTGCGGGCTCAGGGTGAGAGGGAAGCGAAGATCCTCGCGGCGCAGGGCGAGGCCCAGGCCATCACCACGGTGTTCCAGGCGATCCACGACGGCAACCCGGACCGCAAGCTTCTCGCCTACCAGTACCTGCAGACTCTGCCGCGCCTCGCGGAAGGCGACGCGAACAAGATTTGGATCATTCCGAGTGAGCTGACGAAGGCCTTCGGCGGGCTTGCCGCGTTCAGCGGCCTCATTGACGATCATGATCGGTCTGATCGTGCGACGGGGTCCGCCACGGATCGGCCCAGTGCGGTGGACAGCGGCGAGGCGGACACGCCCTGACCGCCGCGCCCGAGAGCGGGCACATCATAATTTGACATCCGAACCGGGAACCGTTTTCATCAAGGCAATCATCGCCTTCATGCTGGAGTTCCCTTTGCGTATGACCTGGGTCCGTCGTACGGCCGGAGGTGTCGGCCTCACCGCCGTTGCCATGTTGTTTGCTGGTTGTGCTACTGGCGGTGGGGATGCCAGCTCCGAAGCCGCCACGGTGTCCGGAAAGCTCAAGGTGGTGGCGACCACCACCCAGGTCGCGGACTTCGCCCGGGTCGTCGGCGGTGACCGGGTGCGGGTGACCCAGATCCTCAGGCCCAACGTCGACCCGCACGACTACGAGCCCTCGCCCGCGGACGTGAAGGCGATCGGCGAGGCCGAGGTCCTGGTAGCCAACGGCGTCGGCCTGGAGAAGTGGCTCGACGGTGTGATCTCGTCCGCGGGCTTCAGGGGCGATCGGGTCGACACCAGCCAGGGGGTGAAGATCCGGCCGGGCAACGGTGATGAGGAGAAAGAAGGGGACCCCCACATCTGGCAAAACCCACTGAACGTCAAGATCATGGTGGCCGGTATCGAGAAGGCGCTCGCGGCCAAGGACCCTGCCGGTGCCGCGGCCTACCAGGCCAATGTCGCCGCCTACGCTGGCAAGCTCGACGCCCTTGACGCGGATATCATGCAGCAGATCAACTCCCTGCCCCCGGCCGATCGTAAGCTCGTGACCAACCACGATGCGTTCGGCTACTACGTTGATCGGTACCAGCTGGCCTTTGTCGGGTCGATCATCCCGAGCTTCGACACGTCCGCGGAGCTGTCCGGCCGTGATATTGACGATCTTGTCGGTGAGATCAGGAAGACCGGCGTGAAGGCGATCTTCTCCGAGTCGTCGCTACCGCCGAACACAGCCCAGACAATCGGTCGGGAGGCTGGCGTCAAGGTGGTGGCGGGCGAGGATGCTCTGTACGGTGACACGCTCGGCCCACCGGGGTCGGACGGCGAGACCTATCTGCGGATGGAAGAGCACAACACCAGAACGATCGTCGGGGCGTTGAGATGAGGGCACAGGTGGAGCTCGGTGCCGCCGGGAGAGGCGCGCAGGCCGACGGCGACCGTCCGGCCGCGGTGGTTTTCGATCGGGCCAGCATCGCTTACGGCCGGGTACCGGCTGTCGAGAATGTGGACGGGGCGGTGCGGGCGGGGCGCACAGTTGCGCTCATAGGGCCGAACGGCGGCGGCAAATCAACTCTGATCAAGGCGGTGCTCGGGCTTGTCCCGGTCGTCGACGGGTCGATTCAGGTGCTCGGCCGGACGCCGGCCGGCGCCCGTCGCGACGTTGCCTACGTCCCGCAGGCGGACGCGCTCGATCCCGAGTTCCCGGTCTCGGTCAATCAGGTCGTGCTGATGGGCCGGTATCGCACGATCGGATGGGTGCGCAGGCCTGGCCGGGCCGACCGGCAGATCGCCACACAGGCCCTGACAGCGGTAGGGCTCGCGCACCGGGGCGCTGACCGGTTCGGCACGTTGTCGGGCGGGCAGCGCCAGCGTGTCCTGCTTGCGCGGGCGATAGCTCAGCAGCCCACACTGCTGCTGCTGGACGAGCCGTTCAACGGCGTGGACACGGTCTCGCGGGAAGCGTTGTTGCGCGCGCTCGGCGAACTGCGAGAGGCCGGTGCCACGGTTGTCGTCAGCACCCATGATCTGTCACTGGCGCATCTTGCCTGTGACGACGTCTGTCTGCTCAACCGGCACCAGTTCGGGTTCGGCCCGATTTCGGCCACGCTGACCCCGGACAGGCTTCGTGCCGCCTACGGTGGAGCCGCTCTTGCGTTGGCTGGCGACAGTGTCATCGTCGCCCACGCATGAGGCGGCTGTGACGGGATGCTAGTGATGGTGAACCGGCTGCTCGTCGAACCGTTCGCGCTCCCGTTCATGCAGCGGGCGCTGATCGAGGTACTGCTTCTCGGAGCTATGGCCGGTGTTGTCGGTGTTTTCGTGGTATTGCGACGGTTGGCTTTCCTGGCCGACGCACTCACGCACACCGTTTTCCCTGGAGTGGTTATCGGATACCTGCTGTCAGGAGAGTCAGGTATCGTGCCAGGGGCCCTTGCCTTTGCGCTGTTGTCTGCGGTGCTGTTCACCGTGCTGGCGGCCAACCGGCACGTGAACCAGGATGCCGCGCTCGCCATCCTGCTGACGTCGTTCTTCGCGTTGGGGGTCGTGTTCGTCTCGCGTCGGCGTTCGTACACCGCTGACCTGACGGCTTTTTTGTTCGGCCGTGTCCTCACTGTCGACTCCACGCAGCTCACGCAGACGGCGGTCGTGGCCGTGGGAGTGTCCGTGGTGCTCCTGGCGCTGCGTAAGGAGCTGCTCCTGCGGGCGTTTGACCCGCTTGCGGCGCGGGCGATGGGCTACCGCGTCGGTCTGCTGGACCTCATCCTCAACCTTGTCATCGCCATCGTTGTCGTCGCGGCTGTCAAGGCTGTCGGGACGATTCTCGTTATTGCCCTTCTCGTCGTTCCGGCGGCGACGGCCCGGCTGCTGTCCGACCGGTTGGTGGTTGTGTCCGGAATAGCGATCACGGTTGGTATGTCCGGTGGCTGGTTGGGGCTTGCCGCGAGCTACGAGGCCTCGATCAATCGTGGGGTACGGCTGGCTTCGGGCGCGACCGTCGTGCTCGCCCTTGTCATGTGCTACCTGTTCGCGCTCGGGGCCGGCCCACTCAGCCGGTTCGCGCGAGGGCGCTGGACTCGGGGACGCCGGGCCCGGGGGCGGTTGGTGGATGCGCAGGCGTCGGGCGAGTGGCCGGATGGTCCCCGCACGCCAACCGGTCTGACGGCGGGGACGGGCATGTGATGATTTTTTCTGAGCTGTTGGCGGACTCCTACACCCGCCGTGCGCTGATCGAAGCCGTGCTCGTCGGCGCGTTGTGCGGCGTCATCGGCGTACACGTGGTGCTGCGCCGGCTGAGTTTTTTCACGATGGCGATGACGCACGCCACCTTCCCGGGCGTGGTGCTCGCGGCGATCGCGGGCGTGAACCTCTACCTCGGTTCGGCGCTGTTCGGGGTCCTCGTCGTCCTTGCCGTCGCCGTATTGTCGACGCGCGCTGACAATGTGAGCGCGACCGGCGTCGTGCTTTCCGGTGGCTTCGCCCTCGGGGTACTGCTGCTGTCCGCGCAGGCGGGATTCACCAGGGATCTCACCGCCTATCTCGTCGGCTCCATTCTCACCGTGCAGCCGGATGCTTTGGTCACCACGGCCGTCACCGCCGCCGTCGTCGTCGTGGTCCTTGCGCTGTTGGGCAAGGAGATAGTTTTTGGCGCCTTCGATCGCGACGCCATGGTGGCGGTCGGTTATCCAGCCGGCCGGCTGGATCTCGTCTTCCTGCTGCTGATTGAGATGACGATCGTCACGTCGGTGCCGGCCGTGGGAACAATCCTGTCGGTCGCGCTGATCGTGGCCCCGGCTGCCACCGCCCGGCTGTGGTGCGGCGGAGTCGGGGCGATGACCGCCGTCGCCATCGCCATCGGGGTCGCCAGCGGCGTGATCGGGCTCGCGGTCAGTCAGCAGTGGAGCGTCGCCGCGGGAGGCGCGATCGTGCTCACAGCGGCGGGGATCTTCGTCCTGTCCGTGCTTGTCGCCCCCGGCGCGGGTCTGCTGGCCCGGCTCCGCTGGCCCGGCGCCACCACTCATTGATCTTGGTTGATGGCTGGCCGGCCTGGCGCCGACATCCGCGTTCGCCGGGCCGGTGTAATGGTTGATCGGCGGTCAGGTGATGAGTTTCATGAGCTCACGCCCATCCACCCAGGTGTCGCTGACGTCCGCGAAGCCGTTGCCGGACCACCGCAGGATGCGTATCGCTGTGTTGCAGACCGCCGGGAAGAGGTTTATCGCTGTTCCGTCGCAGGTGAACGGGTGCGCCATGACGTTCGGATGGTCCCGTGTCGCCCTGAAGGCGGCTGTCAGGTCGCTGGAAGTCGTCTGTGCCATCTCGGCGAGCAGTGATCGGACAACCAGGACGGTCGCGAAGGACGCCTGCGACAACGGCGATCGCTGGGCCTCGGGAAGCCGTGCTCGGAATGCCTCGGCGTCCTGGTCGCCGCCGGTGGTGCCGAACGGCAGATAAGCCGAGGCGAAGTAGAGGTTGCCGGCGCTTGGCCCGGCGGCCCGCGGCACGGCGGGGGAGGCGCAGGAGCCCACGAAGTACATTGGCGTCTTGATCTGGAGCGTTCCCGCGACCTGGGCTATTCGTGCGCAGGACTGGGCCGGGAAAACGACGACGATTGCGTCCGGATCGCCGGACACGGCTTGGCTGACGGCTGGTGCGAAATCAGCCGTATCAACCTTCTCCCGCACCAGCTGGATATCCGACACGCCCCTGGCGCGGAGGATTTTTTCGGATCCCTGAATCGCGGCGGTGAGCAGTCCGGGCAGGTCCGCGTACAGCGCGTGGACCTTTTTCAGATGTTTGGTGGCCGTCAGGTACTCGGTGATACCGAGCAGGTCGGTGAGTGTGCCACCGGTCAATGAGAACGAGGTGCGGGAACTCAGCTCCCCGCTCAGCTGGGGTGAGCCGCTGATATAGGGAATCCCGGCGCGTTCGTAGAGACCCATGGCAGCTTCGGTGCCGAGGTCCACGCCGCCGACCACGGCGACGGGTTTCTCAGCGACGAGGCGGTTGGCGCAGTCCTGGGACGACTCGGGAGAGCCGTTCGTCACACAGGGGACGAGCTCAACAGGATGGCCGTGAACTCCGCCGAGAGCCTCGTTGGCGTACGCGACGGCCCCCTGGGCGGCGATTCGGGTTTCGGGAAACGACCCGAGCGGGGTGTTCTCCATCGAGACGAAGCCGAACTTGACCGGCGGTCCACTCAACTGGCTCGCGGACCCACCGTTGGTCCGGCCAGGACCGGCGGGGCCTCCGCCGCGCCGGCTCGTACACCCAGCAAGGACGACGGACAGGACCACGGCAGCCGTGACCGCGGCTACGACAGCACGACGGGACAGCGTCATATTCACAGAAGTTACACTGCTCTGGCCCACAACAGACCGCCATGCTGGATTGGAGAGCCCTGTGCCCACGTATGTCGCGGCACTGGTCCTGGGCCTGGGTGCCGGTGCGGTCTACGCGGCACTTGGTCTCGGACTGGTGTTGATACACCGCGCTTCAGGTGTGGTCAATGTCGCGCACGCCGCGTTCGCGATGTATGTCACCTATCAGTATGCCGAGCTCAGAGACGTCGGAGACCTCGTCCTCCCCGTCGTGGGCCTCCCTCCCCGCGTTCATCTCACTGATAGCCCCTCTTTCGCGCTGGCATTGACAGTGTCGCTCGCCATGGCTGCCCTGGGCGGACTCGTTGTCTATTTTCTCATATTTCGGCCGCTACGGCACGCGCCGCCCGTGCTGACGCTGGTTGCCTCGGTCGGCCTCATGATCGCCCTGCAGGCGCTGGCGGTACTGCAGTTCGGCTCGGACAACAGGTTCATCGACTCCGTCCTGCCACGGACCTCTTTCTCCTTGTTCGGGGAAAACGTGCCTGTTGACCGCCCGTTGCTTGCCGCGCTGGTGGCCACGGTCGGCATAGTGATGTGGGCGGTATCCCGATGGACGTTGCTGGGGCTCGCCACCCGGGCGGTGGCCGAGTCCGACGAGGCCACGGCTCAGTTCGGCTACCGGCCTGAAGTCGTCGCGGCGACCAGCTGGGTGGCGGCATCCGTCCTCGGCGCGCTCGCGGGAATACTGGTGGCGCCGATCAGTGTCCTGAGCCCGTCCACGTACACATTGTTCATCGTACCCGCGCTGGCCGCCGCATTGCTCGGCGGCTTGTCGTCGTTCGGCGCCACCATCGTCGGCGCGCTGTTGCTCGGGATGGTCCAGTCGGTTCTTCTTCCCCTCCAACATGCCGTTTCGTGGCTTGATCAACCTGGGCTCCGGTCGTTGTTCCCGCTGCTTTTTCTCATCGCCATCGCGCTCACCCGCGGCCAGTTGATACCGGGCCGGGACCAGATCATGGCACCGGCGGCGGCGAGACTGCCCCGGGCCGAGCCGGCGGGACGTCCACTACGTGATCTTTATGTGGTCGTGCCGGCCGGGGTGCTCGCGTTGGTACTGCTCACCGGCTCCTACCGGCTGGGTCTGGAACGCAGTCTCGCGGGCGCGGTCGTGTGCCTGTCCTTCGTGGTGCTGACCGGGTTCGCCGGACAGCTCTCGCTCGCGCAGATGTCGCTGGCAGGTGTGGCCGGTTTCCTGCTGGCGAGGCTGCAGGGCGGCCTCGGCGTGCCGTTTCCGCTCGCCCCGCTGCTTGCCACCGGGGCGGCGACCGTCGCGGGCCTGCTGCTCGGGGTCTTGTCCCGACGGATCCGCGGCGTGGACCTCGCGGTGGTGACACTCACCGCGGGCGTGGCCTTTCAGGAAATGGTCTTCGCCAATCCGTTGATCACGGGTGGTCTTGCCGGATCGGCTGTCCCGGCCCCGAAGGTTTTCGGTATTGATCTCGGTGTTGCCGGGGCCGGATACCCACGGGTGCAGTACGGCCTGCTCACCCTTGCGGTATTCGTGCTATGCGCCTTCGGGGTGGCTCGGCTGCGTGCGTCCACCTCAGGGCTGCGGATGCTCGCCGTCCGCTCAAATGAACGGGCGGCGTCCGCCGTCGGTGTGGACGCCGCCCGGACGAAGCTGCTCGCCTCCGCCATTTCCGCCGGGATCGCCGGCTTCGGTGGTTGCCTGATCGGTTACGGCCAGGGGCGGCTCTCGTTCGACTCGTTCGGGGTGTTCGCCTCGTTGTTCTTTTTGGCGATCGCTTCGGTCGGTGGCGTGATGAGTGTGCGCGGCGCGGTGCTGGGCGGCCTGTTGGCCCCGGGCGGCGTGGTGTTCACTCTTCTTGATCGTCTTATTGACCTCGCGAGGTACCAGTCGCTGCTGTGCGGTGTAGCCCTGATGGTGCTCGTCGTGCTGCGTCCCGAGGGGCTCGCGTACGATCCGCGCCAGCCTGCGGTGCGCCTGCGGATACCCGCCGAGGCACGCGCATGACCGGGGACCCGGTTCGCCTGAGCGTCAGTGGGCTGTGTGTCAGCTACGGCAAGGTCGAAATCGTCCATGATGTGTCGTTCACCCTGTCCGCGGGGAAGGTCACCGGGCTGATCGGGCCGAACGGAGCCGGCAAGACCACGTTGATAGACGCGGTCACCGGATTCACTCCCGCCAGCGCCGGCCAGATCGTGCTGGACGGGACGGTGCTGAACTCGATGCCGCCGCATGAGCGGTTCCGGCGTGGCCTCACGCGTACCTTCCAGTCCCTGGAACTGTTCGAGGACCTGTCCGTTGCCGAGAATCTCGCGGTAGCCGGGCCTGAGCCGGCCGTGGCGCTGGGGCTTGGCATGCTCGCTGACCAGCTCCCCGCGACGCTGTCGCACGACGAGCGTCTCGCTGTCGGGCTCGGCCGCGCGCTGGCAGCGGGCGGTCAGGTGCTGCTCGTGGACGAGCCGGCGGCGGGCCTGGATTCGGCGGCGCGCGCCACGCTCACGACTCGGTTGCGCCGCCTGGCTGAGCGTGGCTACGCGATTCTTCTTGTTGATCATGACATCAAGCTGGTTTTCGAGGCATGTGACGACGTTGTGGTGCTGGGAGCGGGACGGGTCGTGGCGTATGGCCCACCGGCCACGGTCCGGGACCGCCCCGAGGTGCGCGAGGTGTATCTCGGCGGCTCACCGGCAACGGCCGTTCGCGTGCCCACGCAGCCGTCCAAGCACAAGGTGCTTGCCCTTGAAGGGGTTACGAGTGGGTATGACCGCCTGCCCGTGATGCACGAGGTCACACTCGACGTCCACGCCGGTGAGATCGTCGCGTTGCTCGGGCCGAACGGCGCCGGCAAGACAACGCTCATCCGTTCGGTTTCCGGGCAGCTCACGCCGTTTGACGGCCGGGTGAGCGTCCTCGGTCACCCGGCCCGCCGCCCGAACCCGGCCGGGCTTGCCCGCCGTGGACTGGCGGTGGCCCCTCAGGGCGGGACGCCTCTCCGGGGGCTGACGGTCCGCCAGATCCTGCGCCTCGCGGTCGGTCGACGGCCCGGTGACCAGATCGAGCGGACGTTGGCGAGTTTCCCGGCGCTGCGCCCGCTGCTCGACCGGACCGGCGGCGAGCTCTCCGGGGGCGAGCGGCAGCAGGTCGCGCTGGCCAGCGCTGTGGCACGGCAGCCGAAGCTGCTGATCGTCGACGAGTTCTCCTCCGGCCTTGCGCCCGATCTCGCGTCGAGTCTGCTTGCGGTCCTGCGGCGCCTGGCCGACGAACGCGGCACCGGCATTCTGCTGATAGAGCAGCATGTGTCGCTCGCCCTCGCCGCCGCGGACCGGGCCTACATCCTCGACCGGGGCCGAATCGTGTTCACCGGTACCGCCGCCGCCCTTGCGGCGGATCCCGGTCTGATCAATGCCAGCTATTTCGGTATCGGCTCGGCCAGCGACTGACCGCAATGTTCGGTCCGGCGGCCACCTGACAGCTGGTCACCGGACCGGGAGCGCGGCCCGTCGGGCTCCGCTGCTCCGGCGGCGGTGGCATGGGGACCGCCTGCCGCGGAAGCTGCTTAGAGCGACCGGCAATAGGGGACGCGGCGTCGCGGGGCTGGGGCACGCACCTCGCTGCGTTGTCGTCGGTCGCCACCCAGCACCAGGGTGACTCCCTCCGCCGCCTTGCGATGCACGCACCCCAGCCCCACTCCTTGATCCACGCACCTATTGCCGGGCGCTCTTATTGCGGTTGTGTTGCGCCGCGACCATCGGTTGGCGTACAACGATCAGGTCCCGACTATCGGTCGGGTCACGCGGTGCTTGGACGTTTTGATCCAGGACCAAGTGACCTCCGGGGCCTTTGAGTGTGTGCGGAGAACTATGGCCGCCTACTTTTCTGGCCATCGGTTGGAACGGCGTCGACGAGGAGGCCTCAGTGCGGATCGGTATGCCGTTGGACTACAGCGGCGACTTCAGGGAGACAGTTGCCGGCCTGCGTGATTTCGAGGCCGCCGGAGTGGACATCGTCTTTGTGGCGGAGGCGTACTCCTTTGACGCGGTGAGCCAGTTGGGCTTCATCGCGGCGCGCACCGATCGCGTCGAGATCGCGTCAGGTATCCTGCCTGTCTACAGTCGTACTCCCTCGTTGACGGCGATGACGGCAGCCGGCCTTGACTACGTGTCCGACGGTCGTTTCACGCTCGGGATCGGCGCGTCCGGTCCACAGGTCATCGAGGGTTTTCACGGCGTCCGTTACGACGCGCCGCTCGGCCGCACCCGGGAGGTCGTGGAGATCTGCCGACAGGTGTGGCGCCGTGAACGGGTGGTGCATAGCGGCCGCTACTATCAGATTCCGTTGCCCGCCGACCAGGGAACCGGCCTCGGGAAGCCGTTGAAAATAATAAACAAGCCGGTGCGTGACCGGATCCCGATCATTCTCGCGGCGCTTGGGCCGAAGAACGTCGCGTTGGCCGCGGAGATTGCCGAGGGATGGGAGCCGATCTTCTTCCATCCGGAGAAGGCGGCGGATGTCTGGGGGGCCTCCCTGGCGGATGGCCGATCCAGGCGGGACCCCGCTCTTGGCAACCTTGATATTGTGGTCGCCGCGCCGATGGCGATCGGTGATGACGTCGATCATCTTATTGATCTTTATCGTCCGACGCTTGCCCTCTATATCGGGGGCATGGGTGCTCGAGGCAGGAACTTCTACAATGATCTTGCCTGCCGCTATGGTTACGAGCGCGAGGCCGCGCTGATCCAGGATCTCTACCTCGACGGCAGAAAGAAGGAAGCCGCGGCTGTGGTCCCGGCGGAACTTCTGCGGGCCATATCCCTCATCGGTGCTGAGGGGTACCTGCGGGATCGGTTGGATTCGCTGGTCGCGGCCGGGGTGACGTCACTGAATGTGACCCCGTTGGCCGCCACCCATGCGGAGCGGGTCGCTTCCATCGAACTGCTGCGTAAGCTGCTGCCCTAGGTCGATCATGTAGTAAACTAATTGATATATGTTGCCTGTTAGGGTCGTTCCAGGGCGTATGCGTTCGGTGAATCGCCTCGGCGGGCCGAAGAAGGCGTTGGGCTGTTCTGCGTCGAGATCATTGATGTGCGGACTGGGCTGGGGAGGTAGCGCTCGATGGTGAATGTGGACCAGCCGCCGTCGTCACTGTCGGCACGCGTGTATGACAGCGAGCATGCACTCTTCCGCGAGCTGGTGCGGAACTTTGTCGCGCAGTGTGTGCTGCCGAACTATGATGCGTGGGAGCGGGCAGGTATCGTTGATCGTGCGTTGTTCACCGACGCTGGTGCGTGGGGCCTGCTCGGATTCGGTGTCGATGACAAGTACGGCGGGCCCGGCATCGAGGACTTCCGGTTCAACGCGATCGTCGGGGAAGAGTTCGGTCGCGCGCTGGCCACGTCGGCGGGTCTTAGCCTGACGTTGCAGAATGACATTGTCCTGCCCTATCTGCTCGGCCTCGCCACCGATGAGCAGAAGGCGCGTTGGCTTGCCGGTACGGTCTCGGGTGAGACCGTTCTCGCGGTGGCCATGACCGAACCAGGTACAGGCAGTGATCTGGCCGCTATCCGGACCCGCGCGGTCCGTCACGAGGATGTCTACGTCGTCAACGGCGCAAAAACCTTTATCTCCTCCGGGCAGCATGCCGACCTTGTGATCACCGCGGTGCGCACCGCGGACGACCCACACCGCGGGCTGTCCCTGCTCGTTCTCGAGCGTGGGATGCCGGGTTTCGAACGGGGCCGCAATCTGGAGAAGATCGGGCTGCATGCGCAGGACACCAGCGAGCTGTCCTTTACCGACGTCCGGGTGCCGGTTGCCAACCTTCTCGGCGAGGAGAACAGCGGATTTTACGCGTTGGTCCGCAACCTGCCACAGGAGCGGCTGTCCATAGCGATCGCCGGCCTCGGCATGATTGAGGGCCTGCTCACGCAGACTCTGGCGTACGCGAAGGAGCGCACCGCCTTTGGCCAGCCGATCGGATCATTCCAACACAGCAGGTTCGTTCTGGCGGAACTGGCGACCGAGATCGATATCGCCCGTACGTTCATCCTCGATTGTCTGGTTGAGCATCTGCGTGGCGAACTCAGCGCCGTGCGCGCGGCCAAGGCCAAGTACTGGGTCACTGAGCTTCAGTGTCGGGTGTCCGACCGCTGCCTGCAGCTGTACGGAGGGTATGGCTATATGCGTGAATATCCGGTTGGCAGGGCCTTCGTCGATTCTCGTGTCCAGATGATTTACGGTGGGACCAATGAAATCATGAAAGAGATCATTGGCCGGGATCTCGGTCTGTAATCGGTACGGCGGAGTCCGTGACCGGCATGGAGGAAGCTTCCGTGATGTTCGCGGACACCGGTGTCTGTGCCATGCCGGTGTTCACTCTTGCGGATGGTCCCGCGTACCTACGGTTGCTGGCACGCGGGACCATCCCGACCGCGTACGGAGCTGCCCAGCCCAGCGCCGGGTTTCTCCCTGTATACGGCCGTGGTAACCGACATCTCCTTGTAAGCAGGGGAGGTGCGGCCACCCTCGTCGTGGAGCGGATCTCACCCATCGATCACATGGTCAGCGGGGGGCCATTCGGATGGCGCCGTCGAGTCGAATGACCTCACCGTTGAGCATCTGATTGGCGGTGATGTGCTCGACCAGCGCGCCATATTCGTCAGGATCGCCGAGGCGGTTGGGGTGCGGCACCTGGCGGCCGAGCGAAGCCTGTGCCTCCGCCGGAAGGCTGGCGAGCAGCGGGGTCTTGAACAGGCCCGGCGCGATGGTAACCACCCTGATCTGCTTGTCCGCGAGGTCGCGGGCGAGCGGCAGAGTCATGCTGGCGATACCGCCCTTGGACGCGGAGTATGCGACCTGCCCGATCTGGCCTTCGAACGCGGCGACCGACGCGGTGCACACGACCACCCCGCGTTCGCCGGCGGTGGGCTCGTTGTGAACCATGCGTTCGGCGGCAAGCCTGATCACGTTGAAGGTTCCGATCAGGTTGACCGTGACTATCCGGGTGAACGCCTCCAGCGGCATCACGCCGCCTTTACCGAGAATCCGGGCCGGCGGCGCGATCCCGGCGCAGTTGACCACGACACGCAGCTCGCCCAGGCCGGTAGCGATATCGAGCGCGGCGTTGACCTGTTCGGAGTCGGTGACGTCAGCGGGCGCGAAGGTGGCCTTGCCAAGGTCGGCGGCGACCTGCTCGCCGCCTGATGTGGGCAGATCCAGCAGCACGACACTGGCACCGGCGTTTACGAGACGACGGGCTGTCGCGAGCCCGAGGCCGGAGGCTCCTCCTGTGATCAGGGCGACGCCACCTGCGATATTCACCTGTCCGACACCTCTCTTGTTTTGTTGACATTTTTGATCATGCTGTTTCCGGTCATACCGCTGTCACGGCTGGATCGGGGCACAGGCTGCCGGCTTCACGGCGGAGCCGGCAGCCAGACGGCATTGCCCGCCGGCAGGATGGCGCGCCCCTACTGCCGGGCGCTCTAAAGACGTTCGATGATGGTTGCGTTGGCCATGCCGCCGCCTTCGCACATGGTCTGTAGGCCATACCTGCCGCCGTTCGCCTCCAGGTAGTTGACCAGCGTCCCCAGCAGCCGGGTGCCGGAGGCGCCGAGCGCGTGCCCAAGGGCGATCGCTCCGCCGCGGGGGTTGAGTTTTGCCGGGTCGGCGGCAAGTTCGTGTGCCCAGGCCAGTGGCACGGGGGCAAAGGCCTCGTTGACCTCGTAGGCGTCGATATCGCCGATGGTCAGGCCGGCTCGCGCGAGAACCTGCTGAGTTGCTGGGATGGGACCGGTAAGCATGAGCAACGGGTCGTCGCCGACCACCGAGAACGCGTGGAAGCGGGCGCGGGGGCGCAGGTTGAGCTTGCTGGCAGCCTGTTCACTCATGATCAGTGCGGCGGATGCCGCGTCCGTCAGCGGTGAGGAGTTTCCAGGGGTGATCTTCCAGTCGACGTCGGGGAACCGCGCCCGCATTTCCTCGGTGCCGAAGGATGGCTTGAGACCGGCGAGGCCCTCGACTGTTGTGCTTGCCCGCATGGTCTGGTCCACCAGATGTGTACTGGTTGTTCCGTCCGGCGCGGGGGCTGCCACCGCCACGATCTCGTTGTCGAAGGCGCCCGCGGCCGCCGCGGCCGCCGCGCGCTGATGGGAGGCCGCCGCGAAGGCGTCGAGGGTTTCGCGGTCGAACTTCCATTTCTGGGCAATCAGTTCGGCCGAAACGCCCTGGTTGACCAGGCCTTCGGGATAACGGGCGTGGACGCCAGGACCCTGTGGGTCCTGGCCGATGGTCGGCGTGCCCATCGGGATGCGGCTCATCGACTCGACGCCGCACGCGATCACGATGTCGTAGGCGCCGGCCATCACGCCCTGCGCGGCGAAGTGCGCGGCTTGTTGGCTTGATCCGCATTGGCGATCAACGGTCGTGGCTGGCACGCTCTCCGGGAATCCCGCGGACAGCAGGGCATACCGGGTGATGTTCGCGGACTGCTCGCCGACCTGCTGGACGCATCCGCCGATGACATCGTCGACCCGCCCCGGGTCAAGGTCGTTACGTGTGATCAACGATCGGAGCACGGTCGCGAGCAGTTCGACCGGATGCACTCCGGACAGAGCGCCGCCTGGCTTGCCTCGTCCGGATGCGCTCCGAACGACATCGACGATGACCGCGTTGTTCATGAATTTCCCTTCGAGCGGGTACTGGTAAGCCAGCAGCTGCACGATCATGGTTTTGTGCTCGTGGCAGGAAACCATGGACGATCAAAGGAGCCGCCGGGCGAGGCCGCAACGCACCGCTCGTCGACCTCTGTCGTCAGTGGACTGCCATGCCCATCGTCATCCACCAGGCATTACGCGGTCAAAAAAAGCGAATTTCCGGCAGGTTAGAGCGCCCGGCAATAGGAGAGTGGATCAAGAATTGGGCTTGGGGCGCGCGTATCGCAAGGCTGCGGAGGTGGCGTCACCATGGTCCTTGGGGGCCGACTGACCAGCCGGGGTACCCGCGCATCGCGCGGCGATGGATGGGCGGCGATGCGGCGATGCGCGTGCCCCAGCCCCGCGAACGGGAGTGGAGTGGCACGCTCGGAGCGTGCCACAACCCGGAGTTCGCGTCGTCTGTGTCCAACTTGAATGTCCCAGCTCGGAGGGGGCTCACGATCGGTTGCGGCGAGTGCTCGCTCAACTGCGTAGCATCGACGACGCGGACCTGGTTGTGCTGCCCGAGCTGTGGATGACAGGGTATTTCTCGTTCGATCGGTATGCCCAGGACGCCGAACCGCTGGACGGGCCCGTTCTCACCGCGCTCCGGCGGGTGGCCCGGGAACGCCGCTGGCACATGGTCGCCGGCAGCATGGTCGAGCGGAGCCCGAACGGGCGTCTTCACAACACCACTGTGCTCATCGGGCCCGATGGAGATCTTCTCCAGGTCTACCGCAAGGTTCACCTTTTCGGCCATGGCTCGCGGGAGGCGGAACTGCTCACGCCGGGGCGGGATGTGATCACCAGCCGTACGCCTTTCGGTACCGTCGGGCTAGCCACCTGTTACGATCTTCGTTTTCCGGAGCTTTTCCGGTTGCTTGTCGATCAGGGTGCCGAGATCATCGTGGTCGTGTCAGCCTGGCCGCACGAACGACTTGACCACTGGCGGATCCTGACCCGTGCCCGCGCTGTCGAGAACCAGGTTCTTCTCGTCGCCTGCAATGCCGCGGGCTGGCAGGCCGGCCGGCGACTGGCCGGCAACAGCGTGATTGTTGATCCATGGGGCGTGGTACTGGCGGAGGGCGGCGATGCTCCGAGTCTGCCCGCGGCGACCTTTGACACCGCGAGAGTCGCGGATGTTCGAGCCGCGTTTCCAGCCCTTGCGCACCGACGATTTGACATTTTGTTGATCAATCGACTCGGCGAGTCGCCCAGTGGAGACAATCCGTGACCGACTGTGCGGTCGTGGACCGGACCCGTGGCCGCATGGATCCCATGATCCTGCCAGGCGGGTTCGTACGGGGCCGGCTCCGAAGCCTTCAGCGCGGATCTCATGCCATCGGTCGAGACCGGTCTGGCGCGGTGCCGTCGCCCGTCGATCCTGGCGGCGGCTGAATACCCGGTTCGTACCAGATACCCGGACAGCCCCTGCTGGGTGACGCCGCGGGGATTGCCGAGACTGTTCCGGTGGACGTGACCCAGCTATCAGTTTCGCGACAGCATGGTCGGGAAATCAAGTGCGGTGAGAGGTGTGGCGGTGATCAGCGGCGATCGTGATCATATTGGCCGATCATATTGATCGCCGATCGTCCGCTGCCTTCGGCTGGTCGACGATAGGCGGCCATTGGTCGGACGTTCTCGAGGTATTTAACGCTAAGTAATTGACGTTACTTTTGGTAATTATCTGGATGCTTTACGGAGTCAATCTGGAAGATCATATTTTTGCCACCCTCGAGGCCGACGAACGGGATGTTGCGGGTATTTGACTCCAGTCGGACTTGAATAGATGGAGAAATGTGGCGAGGGTCATACTCCCGGCTGGCGTAATCAACGGCCTGATGAATGCATCAAAGCGGACATAAATCACAAAAACACAAGAGGCAGTCGGTGCGGCGATGCCGCCTCGACTGCCTCTTGTGCGGTGTCCCGTGCTGGAGCCGCGGAGCGGGTCCGGCGTTGTGGAGACCGGGTGGAGCGTTGCCGTGCCGTCAGGCCGCGCCGACGGCGGTCAGCGCGACGCGGGCATGATCCGTGAGATCGGCGGCCCCGGGGCACCCGGTACGTTCGATTTCACGGCAGAGTGTCGCGACGTCTCGTCCGGCCATTCCGGAATCGAGAAGAGCCGCCTGTTCAACGGCCTGATGCCCGAGCTGAATGGCGGCATCGGCATCGCCGGCCTGGACGTGCGCCACACCCAACCTGGTCATGGCTTCCACCCGGGCGCGTGGGAAATCACCGGCCAACCCGTCCGTGGCATTGTCCAGATACGGAATGGCCGCGGCTCCGTCACCGCTGGCGAGCAGCGCCTCACCGGCGAAAAGCGAAATGCAGGACGGGACACACCAGTAGATGTGCGGCGGATCTTCCGCTGGTTGTGACTGGCTGATGAGATGAACCGCGTCCTCGGCGGTCCGGGCGGCTGTGGTGCTTTCGCCGGCACGGCCGTACGCGAGAGCCAGCGCGCCGGAGATTGCCGCCTTCTCGGTGGCGGTCATTGCCGCGCGGGCTCCGGCCTGCGCTGAGCGGAGCATGGTGACGGCGTCATTCGGGTCGCCATACCAGGCCGCCTGTTCGGCCATGCAACGCAGGATGTTGGCGCCGAGCGCGGGCTGGCCGGCCTCGCCGGCGGCCCGGAGCGCGACCATCCACAGGCGCTGGGCACCCCCGTGGTAGCCGCTGTCGAAGGCTGCCCAGCCTGCGATGCGGGCCAGCTCAGCCGCGACAGCGTACAGCCGTGCCTCGTGGGCGTGGCCGTACAAGGCGGTCCGCAGGACGCGGACGGCTACCCGTAGCTCCGCCATGGAAAGCTCGTATATGTCATCCCCTCCGAGAACGTCATCCATTTTGCGAAGCGTGTCGACCCGCCGCTCGAAGCCCGCGACGAGCGAGTCGTTCACACGCTTTCCCTCAAGCGCCGCGGCAAGGCCGGCTGAATCGGTCATGAGCCAGTGATGCGCAACCGAGGTCAGCGCCACGCCGGACACGCTGAGAAACTTCCGCCGTTCCATATTGGCGGTCACCTCCTCGAACCCGACGGCCAACCCGTCAGGTCTCCATAGAAGGTCGAGATCGGCGTCTGCCCATCGAGCCTCCCCATCGTCAACTGAATTCGACATGAGTGCCAGGGTCCCGGTCTCGGGTCCGGCATAGTCGCACGCCCAGCCCAGCGCGACGACATTGGTGCAGTAATAGCGGGATAGTAGATCACAGTGTTCCCAGCTCGGGCGTTTGCCACCCTCGTACTCCGAGAGGCGCTGTGCGGTCAACGCATCCCATGGTCTACCGATGTCCTCGGCGAGACTCCGGATCTCTTCCGCTGCCCGCGCCAGAGACAGGCCGCGGATCTGGCGTGCATGCTGCAACGGACCGATGGTAACCCTTCGAGGAGGCATCTGACCTTCTCCCATTTGGCCGTCATGTCAAGGCATGTAGTCGGAACGTAGCCAACCCCCCCTCCGGAGTCTAAGGACCCGAGGTCACCTGTGGTGAGTCGTTGTTCCTGGTCGGTCCACGGCGAGGCGTCTTGATTCTCGCCGGATTACGCCCCGGCCGGTATTCGTCGGCACCGTATGTGACCCTGGCCGGGCCCCGGGCGCTCGCGACTCAGGCACACGCGGAGTATCCGGACGGTGATCGTGTGGATCTGTGAACTGCCGCCCGGATGTCGCTGAAAAGCATGATTCCCGGCGCCTTGGACGAATGTCGGTGGCAGGACGTTGTACCTCAGCCTTTATTCATGAGTCCTTGGCCCCGTCCTGGGGCATATTCCCTGTTCCCTGGTTCTGAAACATTGCGAGTAGACACTCCCTGGGGCCGGTCGTACGCTTCTGCTCGATTTAGTCTTCATGTCGACGCGACCACGGGACGGTGTCGGATGAGCAGAAGAGTTCTTGTATTGGACGCGGCTGGCGAGTTGCGCGGCCAGTTTGAGGACATGAACACCGCATACATGTGGCGTCATGTCCGGCCGCAGGAGCCGCAGACCGCGGAGGATTTGGAAGTCTGGCGTCAGCGCAGCGCCTGCCGGGATGAGGACCCGGAGCTGTTCTTCCCGGTCGGTACGACCGGGCCAGCACAGCGGCAGCTGGAGGAGGCCAAGGCCGTCTGCCGCCGCTGTCTGGTGATCCGTGAGTGTCTGAACTGGGCGCTCGACACAGGTCAGGACGCCGGTGTCTGGGGTGGTCTGGACGAGGATGAGCGACGGGCACTGCGTCGTCAGCTGGTCAGTGCCCCCGCTCCCCGGGTAGCACAGTGATCACACAGACGTTGCCGCGGACCGCCTCGCCCGCGTTGATGGCCTGCGCCATGGCGGACTGGCAGCATGCCGCGGCTCGGTTGTGGATCGCCGCACGCGAATACGCCGAGGCTGTGACCTCGGAAAGCGATGTGATGACTGCCCTCGCACGGCTGATCGCGGATGGCGCGCCGGAAGGAGAGATTCACGAAGCTCGAGCACTGCTGGCCCATCTGATGGTCATTCGCACCGAGGCCGGGCACAGGCTCGGGCTGAGCGGGCTACCGGACGAACTCGCCCGAGCGGGCCGGAGCCTGCTGTCGGCCGCTCCGCTTGAGCGGGAACATACGATCCCCCGCCCGCGCGAGGGCGCCGTCTGATGATCGGACTCCGTGGGACGCCGACAACGCCTGTCGGCCGTCCGCGAGGGCAGGGGAGGGCACCTCGAGGAATGTTCCGCCGAGGCCTCACCGCACTGACGCGATGGTGCCGTCAGATGTTCGATCGATATGCCCGACGTGGGACAACTGTTTCCGCAACGAACTGGTCGAGTCTCGGTTGGTGCCACCTTGGCCGCATCCCCGGGGTCACTGAAAAACCGGCCGAAAATCGCCGGGGCATAACACCGCGTGGGTCTCCACCCGATGCGGGGGGCCGGCCAGGGCAGCCGCGGTACGGAGCCCAGGACGTTACCCGCGGCGTCCGCCGCCGTGGTCTGAGCGGGCCCGGCCCCCCGACGGTGTGAAAAGAGTAACGGGCCCGACTTCTTTGGCCGGTGGCTGAGGCCAGCGTGGCCGAAAAAAGCTCCCCGGAGTGGTCGCTGACAACGGTCGCGAACCCCGGGTGAGACCCCGGCGCGGGCAATCTACCGCTCCCCTCCGCGGATGGATAGCCCGCGCCGGCTGGTTAATTCTGCTCCTTTCGAGCCTGCGCCGCGGGCTCCTTGCCGCTGCCCGAGTGGTAACACGAGTGGAAACGACGCGACAGGTAACTGACCCGTACTTGCGCACGAGTGACACGAGTGAAAGGAGTCGGTCATGACCAATTGGCATGTGCGATCCTACGACACCACCGATCACACCGCTACGGTTCGTCTGCTTGAGGAGGTCAGATCTGACGAAGAAGGGCCGTCTTTTGACCTGACCGACACAGTTCTCGCGCTGCGCGAGGACACTCCCGCTGTCGTCGCCGTCACACCCGATCAGTTCGTCGGCGTCGCGGTCGGAAAATACGAACAAGGCTATGCCCGGGTACTTGCGCTGGCAATCTCGCCTGCGTGGCGATACCGAGGTATCGGGTCCGCGCTTCTGCAGGCGTTGGAGAACCAGCTGATTCACGCTGGTCATCGCCGTATAACCACCTTGCTCGCGTCGGGGCAGTTCGGGGAACTCGCCTTCCGGAACCGGGGCTTCGTCAAGACCGGGCTCACACTCTATGAGAAGTACGAGCCACTGCGGCCGGTCGACGTCACGACCGTGGAGCGCTGGGGCGGCACCCTGCTCACAGCGGCGGAATGGCACAGTCTGGCCGGCATGGCCGAAGGCAAGCAACTGGTGGAACAGCGCCTGCTGCTGCCTATCAAGGAGAACGAGCTGGCGGAGACGTATGGGGTGGTCACACCGACGACCATGCTTCTGTTCGGACCACCGGGTACCGGGAAGACGTCATTCGCGCGGGCGGTAGCGGCACGTCTGGAGTGGCCGTTCGTGGAACTTCTGCCATCCCGGCTGGTCGCGGCCGGCAGCGGCGGCAACCTCGCCGCCGAGCTGCGTACGGCCATCACCGAACTCATGCAGGTCGAACGAGTCGTGGTGTTCATCGATGAGGTGGACGAGATCGCGCAGTCCCGGGAAGCCGTTGGGCCGGAGAGCCAGTCGGTGGTGAATGAGCTGCTGAAGGCCATCCCACAGTTCCGTAGTTCCCCAGGGCGTCTGTTGATCTGTGCGACGAACTCGATCGCGGCGCTGGACCCGGCGTTCATCCGCCCCGGACGCTTCGATCTTGTCCTTCCGGTGGGACCACCGGACGCCCCCGGCCGTCGTCTTCTACTCGATCGTTTCCTCGAGCGGATCGACAACAAGCAGGTGGACGTCGAACCGGTTGTCGCGGCCACTGAGCTGTTCACACCCGCTGATCTTGCATCCACCGTGCAGCGAGCCGTGGCGGCCGCGTTCCACCGCGCGGTCGACAAGGGTGAGCGCCTGCCGGTGACCACCGAAGATCTTCTGGCGGCGGCGCGCTCATCGCGACCGACCATCAGCGCGGATGAACTCGATCGCTTCCGTTCGGACGCCAGGGCCTTCACCCGCAGCTGAAACTTCCGCCATCGTTGACCTACCGCCAGCCGGATGCCGGCGGCTGGCCCGGCGGGGCGGTTTCCCGGTGTGGGCGCGCCGCAGGCCGTGGTGACCGCCCTCGGCCTGGCTCCAGCGGTGCGACCGCGATGGGCCGGGTGGCGCGACCTGCCGCGGATGCCTGTCAGCGGGCGTCTAGCGGTCGGGGCCAGCTTCTTCGTCCCCGCCTGAGATCGGCCCCGAATGGGGTGTCCGTTGTCCATATTGCCCCTGATGGTGCATAGTTGATGTGCTCATGTCTACTACTGTTAGTTAATGTTGTGCCTTATATGTCTTGTAGTTGATTTTTGACCGTTCTGCTGTCACTTCGCGCACAAGCCTCCGGCAGCGCGCTGCGGTATGGCCGCGCCGCCGGAGGCTCTCCGGGGCGTGTTTCCGAAGCCGTCTGTCCGGCTCGCCACGCCCAGGCAGCCCCTGGCCGCCTTCTTGGCCGTACCGGTACAACTCATCCGGTACCGGCGTGGCGTTCGGCCTCGCCCGCCGGTGGATGATGGCCGGCAGCCGCTTCCGGTTCCGGTTGCGGCCGCGGCACACGTAGCGTTCCAATGGTGGTCGCATCGTGGTCAACAGCGTTTCCTCGTTCGTTGGTTGTGTACATGATGAGGACAATGCGGACATGTGGAAGTGCGGTCGTGGCGGCCGATGGAGGCCTGCTGGGTCTGCTGGGGCTTCTCGTGGCCGCCGATGTCGTCATCCCCGGGATCGACCTGACCGGCTTCTACGGCCTGGTGCCGCTGCTCGCCTCGGCTACCAGTTCGACGCTGGTCACCGTTGTCGCTGGGTTCGCCGCGGTGACCGCGGCCGTGGCGTCGGGCGCATGGGATCGGTGGTTCGATACCGGGCAGCATGTCGCCGCAGGTGTACTCGTCGCGGTCCAGGGCGCTGTAGCGATCTACGTCGCGGTCACCCGGCGGCGTAGAGAACGGGAGCTCGGGCGGGCACGTGCCGTTGCCGAGGTTGCCCAGCGTGCGCTCCTGCCAGTGGTACCCGCGGCTGTGGACGGGATCGCGTTCGCCGCTCGATATTTGTCCGCCACGGCCGAGACCCTGGTTGGTGGGGATCTCTACGAGGTTGTGACGGTATCCGGTGGCACACGAATGATCATTGGGGACGTGAAGGGGAAAGGTCTGCCCGCGGTCCGGTTGACCACGGTTGTGCTGGGTGCCTTCCGTGAGGGCGCCGTCCACTACCCGGAGATCGAGCGGGTTGCCGCTGCCTGCGCCCGAGCGGTTTCCCGGGAAGCGGGCGCCGAGGATTTCGTCACAGCTCTGCTTGTCGACATCGAACCAGACGGTACGCTGCGAATGATCTCTGCTGGACATCCGCCGCCGATTCTGCTGTCCGGGGACTCAGCCCGCCCGCTGGCAATCATCGAGCCCAGTCCTCCGCTGGGCATCGCGGAGGACTTCACGGCAACCATCAGCAGTTGGGGCCTGGGCGACCGGTTGCTGTTGTTCACTGACGGCCTGATCGAGGCTCGTGACAGCAACCGGACGTTTTTTAGCCTTGAAGATCATTTTTCCGAGCTGGCAGCGGCCACTCTGGACACCGTGCTGGACGCTTTGGTGGCTCATCTGCACGGCCATGTCGGGGGGAACCTGCACGACGACCTCGCGTTGCTCATCGCCGAGCGGCTGCCCGCGCCGGGCCGCATGATCGCGGTTTCCGGCGGGCTGCCAGTGTCCGCGCCCGAATCAGCCATCTCGGTCGGCCAGGGCGAGTGAGCATCGGTGGATCTGTGCCTACTGGCGGGTCGGCCGCTGGTGGGCGTTTTGTAATGGATCTCACTTTTTTCGGGTAGGGGCCGCGTTGCCACGGCGATCCGGCTGGCGTGCACGCCAGCCGGCGGTGGGATGAACATCGATGGCGACCTGCGGCTGGTCGGCCAGCCGATGCCCGCCGACGGTGACAGGTGAGCCCGACCCGGGGGGCACGATGTGTCCGACCAGTAAAGCATGGGTTTCGTCTGGCGCACGGCGAAAACATGTTCACGAGCCTCCTCCTCGGTGCTGGTGGCTGGACCGGTACTCTTTGACACGAGTGGGCGAGAAAGGAGATTTGACAATCGTGGTGTCACCCACCCGGAAATCTCTGTTTCGCGTCGGTAACAAAGCCGGTCCGCCAGTCGGGCAGGGATGGCGCGATCACCGAGAGGCTCCGAGGTCATCCGGGGCCATTCTCTTCGCGCTGCCGATGGTCACAAGGGTGCGTTACTGATGGCTGACGGCCAAGAACTTTCGGTAAGGGCGCTGGGATCCTGCCGGATCACTTCGCCGCTTGCGCCGCTGATCGGTGACAAGCGAACGACCCAGCATTATGTGGATGAAGACGACCGGGTACTCCTTGACGATACGTTGTCTCTGGTTACGCAACGTGATATGCCGATCGACGCTCTCCCGGGATTTGAGCCGGCCGGGCCCCGGCGAAAGATTTTTTTCGACCCATCCAAGACGCGGGTCGGAATTGTCACCTGCGGGGGGCTGTGCCCAGGTTTGAACGATGTTATCCGCGGCCTGGTGTTCGAATTGACCTCACACTACGGCGTGACTCGGATCTTCGGTTTCCGCAACGGGTATCAGGGGTTCATCGCCCGCTACGGCCACAGCGTCCTGGACCTGACCCCCGAGCTCGTCGGCACTATCAACGAGAACGGCGGAACAATTCTTGGAACCTCGCGCGGGCAACAGGACCCGGAGGAGATCGTTGACTGTCTGGAACGGATGAGTATTACCATCCTGTTTGTCATCGGCGGTGACGGTTCACTGCGCGGCGCGCTCGAGATCGCCCGTATCGCGGGCGAGCGAGGCGATAAGATCGCCGTTGTCGGTGTGCCGAAGACCATCGACAATGATGTTCCGTACATCGACCAGAGCTTCGGTTTTCAGACCGCCTTCGGGAAGGCTGCCGAGTCGATACGGGCGGCGCATGTCGAGGCGACATCCTCACCCAACGGCGTCGGCGTGGTGAAGCTGATGGGCCGCCATTCGGGCTTTCTCGCCTGTTACGCGTCGCTGGCGAACAGCGATGCGGACGTGGTGCTCATCCCCGAGGTGCCCTTCGCCTTCGAAGGCGAAGGCGGGCTGCTGAACTTCCTGCACAGACGGGTCGAGGACCGGGGCCACGCCGTCGTGGTCGTCGCGGAGGGCGCCGGGCAGGAGCTTTTCGCCCAAGAGGAGCAGGGACAGCAATCACAGGGCAGCGATGCCTCCGGTAATATCAAGCTACGGGACGTCGGCCCGCTCCTCAACAGGCGGGTGACGGAATATTTCGGCGCGGTGGACATGGAGCTGAATCTGAAATACATTGATCCGAGTTATATGATCCGCAGCGTACCGGCGAATCCGTATGACAGTGTGTACTGCATCCGGCTGGCGCACGCCGCGGTGCATGCGGCGATGTCAGGCCGTACCGAGATGGTGGTCGGCCGGTGGCGACGCAGGTTCGTGCACGTCCCGATCCCGTTGGCTATCAGCCATCGCAGCCAGGTTGACCCCGCCGGCGATCTCTGGCTGTCGGTCCTGGAGGCGACCGGTCAGCCAGTTCAGTTCGGCTGACCGCCGACGCCGCGTCGTTGGCGTAAAGTAGGAGTGTGCCTGCATACGAATACCGTTGCCGCACGTGCGACACCAGCTTTGAGGTGCGGCGCGGGATCACTGAGACAGCCGCCGCCAGCACGCCGTGCCCGGGTGGTCACACCGACACCGGCAGGGTGTTCACCGCGGTCGCGGTGACCCGGGCGGGGTCAGCGGCGCCCTCTTCCAGACCGGCTTCGCCGCAGCCTGCCGCGTCGGGGGGCGCCTGCTGCGGCGGTGGCTGCTGTACCTGATTCCACCCTGTGCGTCCAGATGGGCTCCCTCGAAGTGTCTTGAGGGAGCCCATCGCCGTTTTCGTGCTTCTGGGACATCCGATAGTTTTGCCCAGTTAGTCCCCATTATTCCTGATTTTTTTGCCGAACTGCTGGCCAGGGTCACTTCCGGGGAACTCCGGGCCAATCTCACACTTCTCGCCTCGCCAACTTTGGTGTTACTTGTTTAGTCTTACTAAGCAAGTTTTCGAGTGAGGCGAGTGGCGTGCGTGGAGGGCGGCGAAGTGCGGGACTCGGGCTGCATGGACCAGCAAATTTCGGACAATATGCGGACTATTCGACCATCGGCAATGGATAATCGCCCGATTACGTTGGGTCCGCATTACAAATGGATCGCCCTGTCCAACACCACGCTCGGCATGCTGATGGCAACGATCAATGCGTCGATCGTTCTGATCGCGCTGCCGGACATCTTCCACGGGATCGACATCAACCCGTTGAGCCCTGGCAACATCAGCTATCTGTTGTGGATGATGATGGGCTTCCTCGTCGTCACGGCCGTGCTGGTGGTGACATTTGGCCGGCTTGGGGACATGTACGGTCGCGTCCGTATGTACAATCTCGGATTTGCGATCTTCGCCGCTTCTTCGATTCTGCTGGCCGCTACCTGGATGCACGGCACCACGGCCGCTCTCTGGCTGATCGGCTGGCGGATCATACAGGGCGTGGGCGGGGCGTTTCTCGTCGCAAATTCCACGGCTATTCTCACTGATGCCTTTCCCACCCGTCAGCGCGGGTTAGCATTGGGTATCAATGTGGTCGCCGGCATCGCCGGCACCTTTCTCGGTCTACTGCTGGGCGGGCTACTCGCCCCGATCAACTGGCACTATGTCTTCCTGGTGTCGGTACCGTTTGGAGTATTCGGTACCTTCTGGGCCTATGCGAAACTCCGGGACAACGGTGTGCGGCGTCGTACAGCGATGGACTGGTGGGGAAACATGACGTTCGCTGGCGGGTTGATCGCGCTGCTCGTCGGCATCACTTATGGCATACAGCCCTATGGTGGGCGCACTATGGGCTGGACCAACCCGTGGGTGCTGGCTGCGGTGATCGGCGGCGTACTCCTGCTGGCCGCCTTCGCGGTCATCGAGTCTAAGGTGGCCGAACCGCTGTTCAATCTGGAACTGTTCCGGATCCGGTCGTTCTCCGCTGGCAATGTCGCGAACCTGCTGGCGTCACTCGGCCGCGGCGGTCTCCAGTTCGTCCTTCTCATCTGGCTACAGGGAATCTGGCTGCCGCAGCATGGCTACGGTTTCGCGGAGACTCCGCTATGGGCAGGAATTTACCTGATTCCGTTGACGGTCGGGTTTCTGGTGGCCGCACCGCTTGCCGGCGTGCTGTCCGACCGCTTCGGTGCCCGGATGTTCACGATGGCAGGCCTAGCCATCGTCATCGTGAGCTTTGTGTTGTTCATGGTAATCCCGGTGAACTTCCCCTATCCGATATTCGCGCTGATTCTGCTCATCAATGGCCTGGGCACCGGTCTGTTCTCTTCACCGAACCGGGCTGACGTGATGAACGGATTGCCGGCGAACACCCGAGGCGTTGGCGCGGGCATGGCTGCCACCTTCCAGAACGCCGCTTTCGTGCTTTCGATCGGGTTTTCCTTCACACTGATAGTCATCGGGCTTTCGCGTAGCCTGCCGTCAACCATGTTCAACGGGCTTGTGGACCAAGGTGTGCCAGTGCCGGTTGCGCGGACTGTTTCCACGCTCCCGCCGATCGGCGTTCTATTCTCAGCCTTTCTCGGATACAATCCGATGGAGCAGCTTCTCGGGCCGCAGACGCTGTCGGCTCTACCTGACTCGGGCGCTTACGTAACCGGCCGCGCCTTTTTTCCGAATCTGATCTCCGGGCCGTTCTCCGATGGTCTTGCCGCTACCTTTGCGTTCTCCATCGTAATGCTGTTGATCGCCCTGCTCGCATCCTTCATCGCCGGGTCTGCCGGCGGGACGAAATCCAGGCTCGGCGCGGCGGAGGAGGTAGGCGGGCGCTTGGCGGACACCGGAGCCGGGCTGATCCCCGCGCACCGCGCCGAGGGCTCAAGAACATCCGGGCAAGCCCGATGACGAATGCCACGTTCACCGGGCCATCGGTTATGGTGACCACCGGTTGCCCGGCCAGGGCCCTGGGGCCTCCGATTGCCGGCGAAGAGGCATGATCATATGCTCGCTGGCCTGTTACGCGGTGGTTGCCTGCGCCTTCGGCCGGCTCTGGGGCACCGAGTGTTGCCAGTCGGCAAGCAGCGTCCGAATGCCGGTGACCAGCAGCAACGGCTGGTCCAGCATGACATGGTGCCCCGCGAGCGGGATTTCGATGACTGGCGCGACCCGCCCGAGCAGCTCGTACATCTCGGTGCCGATGTCCGGCGTTATCAGGCCGTACTCGGCTCGAAACAAGGCGACCCGGCAGCGTACCTCTTTGAGGATCTGCGAAGACGGCCGGCGTCCTCGGAAAATGCCCGGATCAAATTTCCAGGTCCAGCCGCCTTCGACCGCGCCCATGGAGGTCCGTGCCACGTGGTTCACAACGTAGGGCAGCATGTTCGGCTGGTCTGGTACGGTCCTGAACCTGGCCAGGGCATCGGTTACGGTCGGATATACGCGTAGTGGCCCGAATGCGGTCCGTTCGCGGGCGGCCCGTTCCTCCGGGGTGACGTCCGCGACCGGAGCATCGATGATCATGATGCCGCCGACGCTTTCCGGGAACTTCGCCGCAGCCATGATCGATGCCCAGCCGCCCATGCTGTGCCCGATGATGATCGGTGTGCCGGTGAGGCCGGCGTCCCGTGCCACGCTGACGATCTCAGTGGCCCAGCTGATGAGGTTGTACTCATCGCGGCGTCCGCTGTCACCATGGCCTGACATATCGATCGCGATAACTCGGTACTCGTTGTCAATCAGTGGCGCGATGTGGTCCCACCAGCCCGCATGCCCGCCCCCTCCGTGCACGAGAACGATTCCCGGGCGCTCTCGCTCCCCCCAGCACCGGTAGCTGATCCGGCATCCGTCGACCTGGGTCGTGCGCCGCTCGGGCCGTTGCTCGAGTGCGCTGCGGAACCATCCGGGAGTCTCAAGGTTCATGATCTATCTGCCATGTAGGTTCTGCCATTCCGGATATGCGGTGCTGGACGGTGTCGTAATCCAGTTTGACCGGAGTCGGCTTGACTAGCCGGCCGGGACGGTCCCGATGGCTGCGATCGTTTGATCCGCTCACCCGAGGTAACCAATACCAAGAAAGCAGGTGTACCGAATCCACGGCAATGAGCCGAGTTCTCCTTTTTGTGCTCACCCGTCGGGCTGGGTACATATCTGGCGGGGTGGCGATGAGCGGTGGATGGTGGTTCTATGCGATACGCGGTCGTGGCGGACCTGCACGGCAGGCGCAAAGCATGGCGGCGCGTGCTTGGCGATGTGCAGCAGCGCGGGGCCGACCAGGTGGTGTGCCTCGGCGACTACCTCGAGGCGAAGGTGCCGTGGCGTCGCCATACTGCCGCCACCCACTGGGAGCTCACTGACGTGGTGGAACCGGATCCGGCACTGTGGCGTGAGCTGGCCGGGGTCGATCTGGTCCTGGGCAACCAGGAGTGGCGGATCCGCGATCTGCTGCGGTCCGAACAGATTTTTGGTGATCTTGATGTCCTGCTTGCCGCGCCCGAAACTCGGATGCTCGGGGCTGCCATGACAATGCACGGCCACCAGTTTTCCTGGGAGGACGGGCCGGCTCGTCCCGGGTGGCCCGCGGTCTTCTACCCGCGGCTGGTCGAGCTGCCCGACGTCCCGATCCTGATGGTCGGCCATTCACACCAGACGCTGCTGCTGGATCTGCCCTCGCTCGGGGAGATGAACGGCCCGGCCGGCGTCGTGGTGGCACATCGTCGGCCGGTCATGCCAGGGGTACCAACCCCGGTCGACCCGAGTGGCGCGCGGCGCCTGCTGGTCAACGTAGGCCCGGCGCGGGGCAAGCCGTCCCACTGGTTGCTTTATGACGATACGGCATCCGAAGTGACCTTCTACGAAGTCATGCCTGGGCGCTCTAGCTGTTAACAGTAGTAACTGTTAGTAGCCATCGGTGGCAGGCTCACCGTGGTCGCGTGTCGTCGGTATGGATGAACGCCTCGATGGTTGTGATTGGGATTACGCCGAGCGGTCGTCCCTCATCCTCGACCGTGATCGTCGCACCCGTCGCCGCATTGCGCAGCGAGTCGTCGACGGCGCTGGTGAGGAAGTCACGCCAGTCCAGGAAGATTTCGGGCAGAAAGGAATCGATCGCCTCTTCCAGTGGCCGGGCCGGATTACGGATCTTGTCGAGGTCATCCAAGGTGATGATCGATGAGCGGATGATGTCCTCTTCGAGGTGGACGACTCGTGCGTAGCGCACACCCGCGTTGCGTATCTCACGAGCGGCTTCGTCGCGGGTCGAGGTGTCCTCAAGCTCGATAAAGGGTTCTACCTTGTCGATGAGTCCGACCACGCCAGCGAGATCTCTTATGATCTTGTCTTGTGTCACGCTGCTGTTCCTTCCCGGGTACCGCTCTCGGGAATCCGTCCGTTGGCATGTACTCCGCTGCGGTCCAGCGAGATCCATGGAGGTGCCAGCACGATTATGATCATTTTGCCTGGAGTCATTGCCAGGAGTGTGAATCACATCTTTCTGTAGTTGATTCTCTCCAGAAAGTATCGATCTTGAGGTCGGGACCAAAGTCCCAGCCCGCTTCATCTGTTGACGTGCTCAATTGGCCGCTATCCTTACCTTGCGTCCCGGCGAAGTGGTAGCACGATCTGCGTTCCCCCCGTACGCTAGATGGTCTACCCTTCGCCGGGGCTTTGTGGTCCCCGGGGCGCGACCGCAGTCCTCTGCCAGAGCCTATGACGGTCAGCTTCGGTTCCTGCGCGGTGAGACACCAGGTAGGCCGGGGCCTCTGCCGACAGGCGCGTTGAGCCGTCGGTCGATCGAAGTCCCACCATTGTGGTAGATCTTCTCTTCGCGCTGGCCGGTCATGCTGGCCGTTGATCAGACACTCCGCGGTCATAGCGCAATGATCAATTTTTCATCTCTGGATGCCAGAGCTGTCGTGATGCGAAGGTGTCCACTGGTCGTCATGAAGTTGTCAAACGCGCCCATTATTGGCGTGTTGGGTGATAGTTGCATCGTTGTGATTCATCCGTGTGTTCGTGGTGGAACTATGTCGCCCCTTCAGGCGAGCCATCCGTCGATGTCCGGGTGGATTTGGGTGGCAATGGTCTATCTTGTTTGCTAGCCGCGATGGAGGTGCAAATCGGGATCTCGGCGCTCATTCTCGGCTCGTTCGCCGCCCCGCAGGTCGGCGTCCCAAAAGATGATCATGGAGGTTGCCGTCGGCAGAATGATCCTGACGGTTTTTAGGTAGGTGAACCGGTAGCGTCGCGCTGCGCCGTGTCTGGACCGGCGACAGTTGCGAACAGCAAGGTGGGGCGGAGCGAAGGGGGTGTGCAGGTGCAGGTTCCAGCGGCGCGGATCGTCTTTCCCGAAGCCGATCGCGCGGAGATTGCGTCGTTGACTTCGGAGATCCTGGCTAGCGGAGCGTTGACGCTCGGCGCGCATACGAAGGAGTTCGAAGCCGAGTTCGCCGCGGCTCATGATGTTCCATTCGCGGTGGCAGTCAGTAGCGGCACCGCGGCTCTTGAGATCATCCTCCGTGCCGTGGATGTGGCGGATGCGGACGTCATCGTGCCGACGAACACGTTTGCGGCGACCGGCTTCGCGGTCTTGCGTGCCGGCGCGAATCTGGTCTTTGCGGATGTGGACGCCAGGACGTTCGCCTTGAGCGCGGCTACAGTCGCTGACGCGCTCACGCCGCGCACACGTGCGGTGATCTTGGTGCACATCGGAGGGATGATCACTCCTGAAGTCGACGACATCAGGTCGCTGTGTGACGAACGCGGCATTCTGCTGGTCGAGGACGCGGCCCATGCGCACGGTTCTAGCCATAACGGCCGGTACGCGGGCTCGTTCGGTGTGGCCGGGGCGTTTTCGTTCTATCCCACGAAGGTCGTGACCAGCGGCGAGGGTGGGATGATCGTCACTGCTGATGAGCGAGTACGGGATGAGGCGGTGATATTCCGGGACCAGGGAAAGGCTGGATTTCTCGGGAACGTTCACATCAAGCAGGGCTACGCCTGGCGGATGAGTGAACTGCACGCCGTCACCGGTCTGGTGCACGCCCGTAGGTTGCCTGAGTTTCTGGACAGCCGCAACGCGGTAGCCGCTCGCTATACGGCCGGCCTCGGCCAGATCGAGGGACTCGAACCGATTGTGGTGCCGACCGGCGGGCGCAGTAATTATTACAAGTACCTCGTATTGCCACGTCCGGGCATCGATCGGGCACGACTGAAGAAGGAGCTCAAGGAGCGTCACGGTGTGTCGCTGTCCGGTGAGGTGTACGAGGCGCCACTGCACCAGCAGCCCGTTTTTGAGATTTATGCGCGGGGTAACCATCCGGTTGCACAGGATGTGTGCGCCAGGCATGTGTGCCTCCCCGTCCATTCGGACATGACCGAAGCTGAGGTGGACCATGTGCTTGCGTCACTGGCATCCGCCGTCGAGACCCTCACGGTCACGATCTGACCGGGGATCCACTCCGATCAGGTCCGACCAGATGATCCGACCCCAAACCTGACGATCTTGGACGGATGACCAATGCGTATAATCGTCACTGGCGGTTCCGGTTTCATCGGAGCCCATGTAGTGGACCGGCTCCTGGACGCCGGCCACGATGTGATCTCGCTGGATCTGAATGCGCGCATGACCGATCCACGTGCCGACCACCGGATTGTGGACGTTCTGGACCTCTCCGCGCTTACCACGGTTTTTACCGGCTGTGACATGGTTTTCCATCTTGCTGGCATGTCCAATGTTGATCATGCTTTCGCCGATCCGATCCGAACGGTGCGCCTCAATGTGGAGGGCACGGCCAACGTGTGCGAGGCCGCCCGTGCCACCGGAGTGCGCCGCGTGCTGTTCGCGAGCACGGTCTGGGTGTATGGGGCCAGCGGGGGCGATTTGGATGATCCACGGTCGTTGACCGAGGACGTGGAATTCGCGATGAGCCGTGCCGGCCACGTCTACACGTCAACCAAGATTGCGGCCGAACTGCTCCTGCAGAGTTATCAGCAGACCTATGGCCTGGACTTCACGGTCCTGCGCTACGGCATCCCGTACGGTCCGGGCATGCGCGACGAGCTGGTCTTGGCTCGCTTCCTGCGGAAGGCGCTCAACGGGGAGCCGCTTACCGTCGCTGGTGATGGGCAGCAGTTCCGTAACTACGTCTTCGTCCGTGACCTCGCGGATGCGCATGTGCTTGCCATGGATGACGCGGCCCGTAATGAGACGATCGCGCTCGAGGGCAACGAACGGGTCAGCGTGCTGGCTATGGCGCAGGCGGTCCAGGATCACTTCCCCGGCGTCGAGATCGAACACGTCCCGGCACGCCCGGGTGACTTCCGGGGCCGGTCGGTATCGAACGCGAAGGCCGAGAGGCTGCTCGGCTGGCGGCCGATCACCGGCTTTGCCGACGGTGTCAGGCAGTATGTCGAGTGGTACCTGGCGGACCGACAGCCCACGAGTGACCAGCCGGTATCCGCCCGTCGGGCTGATGGGGTCGGCGCCCCGGTCTCCTCCGAGTAGAGCATGACGGACGATCACACGGAGGAACCGCTGGCCTTCCCGACGGGGCGGGAAGGCCAGCCTGGCCGGCGGGCGCTTTTGCTGTCGGGCTCGCTCGGGATGGGCCACGACGTCATGGCCCAGGCCTGTGCGCACTCGCTGGCTCTGCGTGGATTCTCCACTCGCACGCTGGACTCCCTGCGCATGATGGGCGGCCGGGCCGGGTCGGCGGGTGAGGGTGTTTTTCGCGGGATGCTGGCCGTTCCTGGGCTGTATGATGCCCTGCACTTTTCGCAGATGCGTCCAGGCGGCGGGCTGGCGAGGGCGATCGAGGCGACTTCGTCACGCTTTCTCGTACCCAAACTCCGCGTGGAACTGCGGGACCAGCCAGTGGAGCTGCTGTTGTCAATCTTCGCCACCGGGGCCGCCGCGGCCAGTCGGATCAAGCACGAACATCCCCGGATGGTGACCACGGTGTTCTGCACAGATGTCTGTGTCCACCGACTGTGGATACATGAAAATACCGACCTGTATCTGGTCACCTCAACCACGGCGGCGCGGTTCGTCCGGCGTTTCCATCCAGAGGCGAGGATCGCGGTGGTACCCACGCCGGTCCGTCAACCGTTCTATGACCCACCGACACAGGAGGCGGCCCGTGCGGCCCTCGAGATTCCCGCGGACGCCCGGTGCGTACTGTTGATGTCGGGTTCCTGGGGCCTCGGGCCGCTGGTCGAGGGCGCTCAGGCACTTGCCGAGGCCGGTATATGGGTGCTTGTGGTAGCTGGACGCAACGTCTCGCTTGCGGCACGCCTACGAGAACGTGCGAACACGCACCCACGGATCATCCCTTTCGGCTTCACCGACCGTATCCCCGAGCTGATGGCAGCAAGTGATCTTGTTGTCACCTCGTCGGGTGACACCTGTAGCGAGGCGCGGGTCATCGGTCGTGACCTCCTGTTGCTGGACGTCGTCCCCGGCCACGGCCGCGACAACCTGCAGCTTGAGCTCGACCGGGGGCGCGCGGACGTGACCTCCGCCGGTGCCATGTCCCTGCGTCGTTCGGCGCTCGCCGCGCTGGACCGTATCAAGCCACCATCGGTACGGGTGGTCGGGACGCCCGAGGCCTGGGAGCAGGCATTTGGTGCCGCACTCAGTCAGGTCGAGCTGGCTAATGGCTGGTAACGGCCAGACCGGCCGTATCCTGGCCGTTATCAGTCGTGTCCGGGAAGACATGTGAGCGACGCGCTCGTTGTCGGCGTCCCTGTCACTGTTGTGTCGGCGGCGCTGTATGGGACGGCTCCGCTCATCCAGGCTGTCGCGGCACGCCAGGCCCCGCCCGGTGGCGGGTTGGGGCTTGGCCTGCTGTTACGTCTTGTATTGCGACCGTTGTGGCTGCTTGGGCTCGCTGTTGAAGCCGGGTCGTTCCTGTTGGAGGTACTCGCGCTGTCGGTGGCGCCGGTCGCTCTTGTTGCTCCGCTCATGGCGGGCGACATGGTGGTCTTCTCGTTGCTGGCCCGGCGTTACCTGGGAGAGCGGATCAGCCGGGTGGGTTGGCGTGGGATGGCGTGCCTCACCGCGGGAATTGGGCTGTTGGCCCTCGCTTTCAGCAGCGGGGCCAAGGTCGGCACACCAGCAAGCAATCATGATCTGGCGTTGTTCCTGGCTTGTGGGCTGCTGTTCACAGCGGTCGGGGCGTGGCTGGCGAACCGGGCGGGGCGTGGGGGGCGGATCGCCCAAGCGGCTTTGCTGTTCGGACTGTCGGCCGGAGTCTGCTACGCCATCGCGACTCTGGCGACTCGCCAGATCGGCCTGTATCTGGACAATCATGAACTGGCCGGACTGCTGTCAACACCGACCCCTTATGTGCTGATCGCCTTTTCCGTTCTTGCGTTGGGCCTGGAACAGCGAGGCCTACAGGGCCGGGCCGCAGTGATCGCGTTCCCAGTGACCAGCGGGGTCTCAGCCTTTTTACCGGTCATGATTGGTTTGACCTTGTTTGACGAGACGGCGCCAGAAGGACCCCAGATGGCGGCATTTGTCATTTCGCTCGGCCTGGTCGCGATCGGGATCTTCGGTCTCGGTCGGGACCGTGCCGCGAGTGTCACGCGGGAGTCCGCAGCGGTCTGAGAGCGTGTGTGAGATCGGGCTTTCGATCAGGGAGCCGCGTCCAGGTAGCTTCCTGGCAAGGCTGTGGGCTGCACCGATACCGGAGGAGCGGTATCGGTGCAGCCAAGAACACGGCCAGGTGCAGCCTGGACGCGGCGAGCCGGACAGCTGACTGTCGAAACACGCCTTAGGGCTGAAATCGCTCCATTGCCCTGCGGACGCGGGAGTTCGCCTGGGCAAAACTGATCTTTCCGTCGACGTACGCCGCAAGAGCGTTGCGGCGCACCCGCTCGGTACGCGGGTCCTCAAGCGGGGTGTTGAGCAGGTTCGTCGTGGCAGTGGCCACGCTGATCACCTCCCGTTGTGCGGGAACAGGACGACGAAAAATCCGCCTGACATGCGCCAGGCGCGATTTGGATCAATGAGCTTCCGGGCCGACGGGGTTGGCACCCTGCCCGCGAAACGGTCGATCGCCTACGTTCCGCCAGTGCGCAATCGACGAAGCTGACTGGATCTAAAGGTCGGATGGGGGGAAAGGCCGAAACGCCCTGACCTTCGGGCCTCTGCCCAGGCTATGGCGTACATGACGGCTTCGCTCCCTATAGCGACAACGGGCACCAGCACCCGATGAGATAATCGAAATTTTGTGACACTACGTCAACGGGAAGGACGGCAAAGCGAGCGGACAACAAGAAAAGGATCACAAGGCAAGGACCACAACCCGACCCGACCTCTACAGAGTGCGCTGTCGGGGGCCCGATCGCAAGGCCTTTTTCATGATGTTGCTATCCGCGCTCGTCTGATTACTTTTTCGGCCGCGTCGTGCCACGGGGGTTCCGGTTTGCGATGGTTCAGCCGAGCTTCTGGAGGTGGTGAGGCGGGGCAAGAGTCGAACCGTCCCGGCATCAGAGCCACCTCAGGAGGTGCAGACGACGGCGCAGGTGAGTCGATGCCCCACCTCGCCATTCCTAAATTATGACAATTGCTGCATATCGGACACGATAAACTTCGCCTATCTGGACGAGATACTCTCTTAGGGGCTCCGGCAATAGGACTGTCCGGCTCGCGCCGCCCGGTCGGCGCTTCGCATCATCGCTCCCTGTCCATCGCTGCGCGATGCACGGGTACCCCGGCTCGTCAGTCGCCACCCAACACCTCCGGTGACTCCCTCCGCAGCCTCGCGATCCATCCGCCCGGGCGCCGCTCCCTGATCGAACGCCCTATTGCCGGAGCCTCTCTTATCACGTCCAGGCCGGGGCGCGGCCGGATCGGTTACGACATGGGCCGTATCCGTTCGGTGCGGGCCTTCCTCGGGAGCCGCCCACCCGTGGCCTGCCGACGGAAAGATAGGTCCACGATTGTCCGAAATGATCCTTGCGGGGTACCCTCAGGCTCCTTTGTGAGCCTGAGGGTACGCAAAAATCCAGCACACCCGGGATCTCTGGCCAGACGAAAAATAATGCTTACACGATTTTTGGCATACTAGCCCGCTTGGTGGTTCCGGGCGAGTGAAAAACCATGATCGCACTCTCTTTGGCCGCTGGGACCGTATGTCCCGGGTTCATTCCGGTGCCGAGCGGTCTGAGCGACATCCGGCCGCCCGGCAGCACCGTGTTGGCCTGTGGTTGTGATTCGGCGGGTCAGATCTGATCGAACTCGCCGTCCCTGACACCGGCAAGGAAGGCATCCCATTCGCCACCGGTGAAGGCCAGGACCGGGCCGGCTGGGTCCTTCGAATCGCGGACGAGGATGCCGTCGGCAGCGACCGCAACCTCTACGCACATGCCGCCGGCACCATTGCTGTAGCTGCTTTTGCGCCACACGGCCGTCTCGGCATCGATATCGATCTTGCTTGTGGTTGACATGCTGTTTTCAGTCATTTCATTTCCTCCGTCACTCTGGCTATCATCTCAAGGGACTGGTCGGGGCGAAGCGCGGCGGCCAACAGGTAGTCGGTCTTCAGCCGGTAGTGCCGAATTTCCGCCGCCCGTTCAAGATAGAGGCTCCCTGTCGCTTCCTCGATATAGACAACGTCGTGGTCTGTCGGGTCCGGAAAGCCGAGGATCGCGAAGGTGCTACCCATTCCCGCGTGGGCACCCGCGACGAAGGGAACGACCTGGAGAGTCACATTGGGTAGTTTCGCTCGCTTGATGAGATACTCGAGCTGCGCTCGCATCACGGCCGTACCGCCAACCGGACGGTGTAGCACCGCCTCGTCGAGGACGACCCACAACCGAGGAGGGTTGTCGTGCGTGAGTCGACTCTGTCGATCGAGCCGCAGTGCGACTCTGCGCTCCAGGTCCTCCTCCACGATCTCTGGGTTGTTGGCGCGGATGACGTGGCGGGCGTACTCGGCTGTCTGTAACAGTCCATGAACGAGCTGCGCCTCGTACACGCTTATCGAAGAGGCATCTCCTTCGAGGCCGATGTAGATCTCGAACCATGGAGGAACCACATCGTGGTAGGTATGCCACCAGCCACGTTTGCGAGACTCGCGGGCAAGCGCGAGGAAGGCTTCGCGTTTGGTCTCGTCCGTGACGCCGTAGAGCTGCAAGAGATCGTGGACGTCGCGGGTCCGGACCGGTACGCGGCCGTTTTCCATTCTGCTGATCTTTGAAATTGAGCAACGGAGGAGTTCGCAAGCCTGATCGACGGACACGTCAGCTTCCTCACGGAGCTGGCGGAGTTCGGCGCCGAGTCGCCGCCTTCGGACGGTTGGACCACTGTTAGTGCCCATTAATCCCCTTCGCGTAGAGCATTGCTACATTCTGCCAGTGCTTCATCACTTTTATGTGCTGGATGATGCTTTCCGTAACGACACGGTCGCGATTGCTCTTGCGGGAGCCGCCCGATGCGCTCATGCTGTTTGTGTTGATACTTTAAGTAAGATCAATAATTCGAAGGGTGAACTGTTGTCATGGCTGCGATGGGGGGAGATCAGGTGGGCGCGGGTGAAGCGATGATCAGACGCCGCTTTCTGGTCTTTGACGGAGACGGCGAGCTTGTCGCGACCTTCCCCGAGTGGGGTTCAGCCCATGCCTGGGCACATCAGCGGTCCATGGAGCCGCGTACGCCACAACCGGTTCAGATCGAGGACCGGTGTGACCGCCGGACGTGGACCATCAAGGCGGGACGTTGCCAGCTGACAGTATGGCGTAGCGATGTCGAATACCGCTCGTGTACACCAGAGGCCACGGCGGCGACTGACCGGTGGGAGCGCGCCTGGGCTTCCTGACCGACCGATAAGACCCACCGCGGTCAGGAAGCCATTACTACCAGCCTGGCTATGATCAGCAGCGAGGCCTGCGGCGCGACCGTAGGTGGCCGGCGCGCACGCTCGAAATCGCCCGCTACTGAATGCGGCGTTGGTGGTCGCGTCGCGGGAGGATGGGCGCGTCGCGGCCGGTGCCTATCGGTCGGCCGGAGGGCGCGGCCGGTGTCTTTTGTTCGTGGTATTCCTCTTCGACGTTGACGGTCCAGATGTCGTGGTGGGTGCCGTCGAGAATGTTCTCGACTGTGCGCATCGCGGTGAGCATGGAATGGTCGGCGTTGTTGTAGCGGTGCATGCCGTTGCGGCCGACGGGGTAAACGTTGGGGACATTCACGGAGATCCATTCTCGGATGATCTCAACGTTATGGCGGTAGTACTGGTCGTAGGTCGGGTATGCCTTCGGCACCCGCACGACGTAGCCGCGTTCGACCGCGCCGTGGCGTACGAGTCCGAGCAGCTCCAGTTCACGGGTGGCGAGCGCGATCAGCTCGTCGTCGAGCTTCGTCCACATGTCGTCGCCCTCGAAGACGAAGAATTCCAGGCCGAGACAGGTCCGCCCTTCCTTGACGAGGTAGGGCGACCAGGAGCCGTAGTTCTGGATCCGGCCGACCTTGACGCCCGGGTCATGGATGTAGATCCAGTTATCGGGAAAACTGAACTCGGCGGGGACGACGAGCGCGACGGTGAGGTAATCGCGGTAACGTAGATCGTTGGCCGCTTCGATGACCCTGGCAGGCGGTGGCGGGTCCATGCCCAGCACGAGGGCTGACAGTGGTGTTGAGGAGATCACCTGGTCGGCCGGCACCCGTGTGTGCTCGCCAGCCTTCGATTGGACGGTGACCGCGACCGCACGGCCGTGCTCATGGTGGATGGTCGTGACGGCGGTGTTCAAGGTGACCGTTCCGCCCATCTTCTCGATCTTGTCACGGCAGGTCTCCCACATCATGCCGGGGCCGTACTTCGGGTAGTGGAACTCCTCAATGAGGCTGGTGATGTCCTTCTGGTTTCGCCTCGGGAGGACCGCGTTGACGATCGCGGAGGACAGCGAGAGGTTCTTCACCCGCTGTGCGGCCCAATCCGCCGGCATCTCGCTGACCGGGATTCCCCACAGCTTCTCGGTGTAGGTTTTGAAAAACGTCCGGTACAGCCGCCAACCGAAGCGCGCGACCAGCCACGCCTCATAGTTGCTCTGATCCCGCGGCGGACGCAGCCGCGCGCGGGCGTAGGACCCGAGGGCGAGTGCCGCGTGCCCAGGCCCGAGGTTGCGCAGGGCGTTGAAGGCGCGCAACGGGTAGTCGTAGAGCTTCCCCTGGTAATATATCCGGCTCATCCGAGGCCGGAGCAAGAAGTCCTCGGCAGGCAGGATTTCGTGCCACAGCACCTCGACGGCCGCGACCTTGGTGAAGAACCGGTGCCCGCCGATGTCGAATCGCCAGCCGTCGCGCTCGACGGTACGGCTGATCCCGCCGACCACGTCGTCGGCTTCGAACACCGTGACGGCCGCGCCGCGAGCGGCCAGCTGATAGGCGCCTGTCAGGCCAGCCGGCCCGGCACCAATGATCACCGTGTGCGGAACCTGAGTCGACATGAGTTCTCCCACTCTTTCGCTGGGGCGACGAACGGCGCCACCGTGAGACGCATCTGCATAGCTTCTTGGACGGTGTTGCCTAATTTTCGAGATACCTGAGTCCAGGAGGGTAGCGTGGGTCCGTGGCCATCGACGCAGCGGGTGCCAGCGCCGTCGCGCTGGGCCGAGGCCGGCTGGCCAAACGCGAGGCGATCATGAAAGCCGCGTTCGAGGTCTTCGCGCGGCAGGGTTACATCGCCACCAGCCTCGACGACATCGCGTCGGCCACCCCGGTCTCCCGCCAGACTGTCTACAACCACTTCGGCGACAAGGAGAAGCTCTTCCTCACCGTCATCGACGAGATGATTACAGCGAACCTCGACGCGCTACGCAACGCGACGAACACATTTCCCGCACGCGTAGAGACTGTCGATGACGCCTCGACCTACCTGCTTGACCTCGCACGACGGATCACAGCGGTCTACGCCAGCCCGACCACCAGCGCGTTGCGCCTAGTTATCCAGACCGAGGCACCCCGCCACCCCCAGCTCCTAGCCTTGTGGCGTTCCCGTGTCACCACACCCGTATGGCCAGCCCTCATCGGCAACCTTGCCCGCCTCGCTCACGCCGGCGCCCTAAACATCGACGACCCAGCCCGCGCCGCCGGTCAATACCTCGCCCTCATCATCGGGACCTCCTGGCAGATGACAGAACTCGGCACCTTCGCTCTCACCGCGCCCTCCGATCGCGACGCCCCGGAACTCGACACCGCCATCCGAGCCAACGTCGCCCTTTTCATCCGTGCCTATGCACCCATCGCCACTCAGGCCTTTTAGGGCGTGTCTGATGGATGGTGGTCGATGTGGGCGATGATCCAGAAAGTGCCTGCAAGGCGGAGCAGGCCCGGATAGCGGTGTTCTATCCGGACCGACGGCAACGCGGCAGGATGCCTTCCGGGCATTGAGAACAGGGACCCGCACGGACGCGAAGCGTTCGGTGGGGGGGCGAAGCGATCGAAGATCCATCAGACTACGCCCTAGCCGTCCTGCTATTGGAAGTCTGTGAGTTCTGCTATTGGCAGAGCAGGGTGCGGCGCGGCCTGACTTGCGGCCGAGAACGTCAGTGGCCAAGGTGCAGGTTCAGGCTTCTGCCGTCGCAGGTACCGGGACGGCAATGACGGTAAGCCCGTCAATGCTGGCGAAGTCGGCGGGGTTGCAGGTGTATACGGGCAGGTTCTTGGACAGCGCGGTGGCGGCGATCATTGCGTCATACGCTCGGGCCGCAGGCTTGCGACCGGCTTGGCGCAGCGAGGCCGCCACCCGTCCGAACGCTCGTGCCGCTGCGGCATCGAAGGGGAGCGGATCAAAGTCGGCCTCGGCCTGCTGTACCTGGGCCTGCCTGTTGGCACGCTCGCCGTCCGTGGCTGCGGCGAGCGTGCCAACCGAGAGTTCGGCCAGCGTGACGGCGGTGATGAGCGGTTCCGCGGGCAGGCCGTCCGGGTCGGGTATGCGTGGCAGATGGATGACCGTGCTGGTGTCGAGCACCCCGCGCGGGTGGCGTACGGCGGGATCGGTCACAGTGCGGGGTCCAGCATGCTGTCGATGTCCTCGCGCAGGAGTACCGGGTCGACACGCGGTAGACCGCGCCAGCGCTCCAGCAGCAGCGCGGCTGACAGCGGGCGGCGTGGCAGGGGCCGGAGTTCGGCGACCGGATGACCGTCCCGGGTCACTGTCAGTGCCTCTCCGTTTGCGACCCGGTCCAGAATCTGGCCGCCATGATTGCGGAGATCTCGAACTGTTACTTCGATCATGAAATTAACGTATCACGCGTGAGACGTCAGCGTTCGGGCGTGGCCAGGATCTTGAAAAGCATGGTGTTGGTGTCGGTGAGCGTCTGGACGTCGACCCGGCGCAGGTATTCTTCTAGCGCGGCCTTGGCCACAAACGTGACCAGGCCCATCACAGCCCACTGGCCCTCGCCCAGCCGGACGCAGAACCCCTCGTCGGTGGCGTGCTCCACGACCAGCGCGACCAGCACGGTCGGCTCATCGACGATCTCGTTGTAAACCGTGGAACTGATGACCAGCACCGCCTGGGCTGTCGGTCCGGTGCGGGTGGTCCAGATCTCGCCGCGCCGCGGCGACCTCATTCGGCGGCGCCCGCCAGGTTGGGCAGCCCGGCCGCCGCGAGTGCCCGCTGGTTGGCCTCACCGAAGGCGAGCGCCACCTGGGTGATCGCCGGGTTCGCCCGCATCCAGGCAGCGTGGGCGGCACAGCGCCGGCGCATGTCCTCGGCGTCGAGCACGCGCTCGACCCACGCGTTCATCGACGTGTCCGCTGCCTCGGCATACCGCTTGACCGCCTCGTATGCCTCGTCCGAGAGCCGAAGCGTAATCGTCCGTGTCACGCGTAATATGCTAGCAAGATCTGCTATCAACATCCGTGGCGAGCCGGATACGCCGTCGCGGTGCCCCGCGAAGTCCGCGGTGTTCACGTGCGTCGCCTGCCAGCTCACAGGGGCGTTTCTGTCGCCCATCGGTGCGCGGCTCGCCGTGACATGGTCGGCTACGGTGATGGCGTGGGACTGCATCTGAGCCGGATCGACGAGGCGGACGAGCCGCTGTCGAAGGACCCGCTCGCGTTGTTGATCGTGATGGTGCTGGACCAGCAAATCGGACAAACAGCGAACGATGTTGGGTGATCCGTCCCGATTGGTATGCGGAAAGCGCTCGCACGGACGCGGAGGGTCGCCTACGAGGGGAGACGGTCTCCTCGGCGTGCGCTGTGCCCTCGGCCGTTTGGCGCCGTGGCCGTCGGGTGCCTATGGTGATCTGACTTTCTCCCCGCCGTCCTCCGCGACTGGCGGGGTTTTTTTCTAGATCGGGTACGTCATGACCCCGCGAGTCGCGGTCTTCATCGACTACCAGAACGTTCACTTTTCGGCGCGAAGCAGGTTCCAACCGGCCGACGCGCCACGTCACCACGGTCATGTTGATCATAGCCGGGTGGCTGAGCGGATCGTCGCCGGTCGACGCTTCGGCGGCGAGTTCGCGGCAGTCCGTGTGTACCGAGGCTGTCCGAGTCCGATCGCCAACCGCTATGTGATTAGTTCTATGGCGCAGCGTGGGCCAGTCGCGGCAATGTATTTGGCGTCACAGGTGAGAAGGACGGCGTCGATCTGTTCGGCCAGTGCGACGTAACCGGCGCCGTATGCGGTCATGTTTTCTCGAAGTTCCCAGACGCGTTGGGCGGTCGGCCCGCCGAGCAGTTCGCGACGGATCGGTAGGCGGATCAGGTTGGCGACGAGATTCGGGGCGTGCTCGGCTAGGCGGCTCGTACGTCTGGCCAGGCCGCGGAGCGCCGAGATGACCTCGATGTCCAGATGGGCGGGGGCGTAAGAGGCGTCGCCGCTGGCCATACGATCCCTCGCGGCCTTGCGCCGTGGGCTGTCATCCCCGGCGAGTAGATCGACGATCACGGACGCGTCAACGACGATCAGCCCCACCGTGCCTCCTGCGCATCACGGACTGCGCGTACGGCGGCGACCGCGTCGTCCGTGGTAAGCCCTACCGAGGCGCGAGCGCTGTCGATGTCGGCGAGTACCTCGTCCATGGTCGGGGTAGTCGCCTCGCGGCTGAGTACGTCGAGCACGTAGGCGTTCAGCGACTGCCGGCGCGCTTTCGCCCGTGCGGTCAGAGTGGCACGTACTCGAGCTGGGAGCGCCCGGATGGTGAGGTTGGTCGTGATCTCTTCGGCAGTAGTCATGACGTCATTCTAACGTCGAAGTCGCGTCTCGGCGACGTCAGATGTCGATCAGGTGAACAGCATGTGTCGCGCCATCGCGACGCTGCCGTCGCGATGGCGCGGGACAAACAAGGAACGGATGACGGGCGCCGGGTTGTGCCGGTGGGGTGCCTGCCTAGAGGGTTTCAGCGTGGGCCCAGGGCAGATCTGTGCGGTGGGTGGCCAGGGCGGGCGCCTGGCCACCCACGGGATCGTCACGATCCGAAGCAGGCCGCTGCGCCCCCGGCCGCGAGGATGGTCACCGAACACCACGTAGTGCGCGGATAGTAGGCCTTCATAACGACCGCAGCCGTGGCCGCTCTGTCATCGGAAGGAACGTTCTGGACTGATTCGGCGAACTCGGCGCCGAGCAGATTACGGAACAGCAGAAGGTGCTGGGAGGTCGGGCTGGCGCTGGAGAGCGGTACGAAGGTGACGCCCGGAATGCTGTCGATCGCCGACCGCTGCGCCTCAGTGCCGACCGCGAAGGTGTAGTAGCCGGAGGAATCGAGACTGGTCGCGTCGTCCGCGCGGCAGCCATAGTCGATACTGCCGTCGGGTAGCGTGTTGACGACGACAGGCAGCGGCGGCTTGGCCAGGTTGTCGCACAGCGACCAGTAGCGGATATCGGCGTCGGCGGCCGGCCACGGAGCCGGATCGTCACCCGTCGGTGTTCGGGGGGCCTTGCCGTGCACGACGAGCACCGAGCCGTCGGCTGGCGGCGTCACGCTTGCCGACAGGTAGGCGTTGTCCAGATTCGGGAAAAGGCCGCCGGTGCCCGAGGCGCCGCGCGCGAACTGAGGACTCGCCGCGCTGGCTGTGACGGTTGGCTGGGACGCGACCATATCGGGCCCGGAGTCGGCCGCGGTGCTGGCGCCGCATACCGGCGGCGTGTTCGAGACATCGTCCTGGGTGAAGGTAAGGGTTGGCAGATGGACGTCGGCCGCATTCCCACCGGCCGGAAGGTAGACGCGATAGATGAGGTAGCCGGTCGCGCCCGACGTGGTTTCCGCCGGCGCCAGCGGTAGCGTGTTGCTTTCGCCTGCCACCACGTCCTGGGTCAGCGTGACGGTGAAGTTGCCGCCCGGTGCCGCGGTCTGTTGCCACGGATTCACGCTGCCAGCGTCCGGGGCGGTCAGGAAGTCGGGGAGCCCAGAGCTGACCCCGTTGGTCGTGAACGGGGCGCGGTTGGAGCTGTACACGGTCAGGGAGGTGTAGCGGGCGTCGGCGTAGGAGCCCGCGACCGTGATCTTAAGACCGTCCTCGACCGTGAACGGCGTCGTCCAGTACACGGCGTCGCTGTCCGGGAGCGCCACGTTGGCAGTAGAGGGCGTTGTCTCCAGCCGCCAGGCGCATGACGGTGTCGACGCCGAAGCCGCGGCGAGGGCCGGCGTGTCGACGGCGAGAGTCGTCGGCGCGGCCAGCATGGCCACGGCAAGCGCCGCTGCGGCGTGGAACCGGCGGCGCTTCCTGCTCCTCGCCACTACGAGCACGTCCAGGCAAGCGAGCCGTCGATGGCCGTCCCCGCGGGGGTCGTCAGGTCGACGGTGGATACGCCGCCAGTCGCGCTGATGCTGGTGGGTACGGCGCCGGCGGGCAGAGTGACGTTGCTGCCATCGGGTTGCGTGAGCTGGAGTGTGAGGACACCGGTGTAGCTGCCGGGGCCGCGGTAGCCGGTCGCGAGGACGTTGAACGAGAGGGTGTAGCCGTCGATGGTGGCGGTACTCGCCGAGGCCGTGTACGTGAGCCGCCCGGCTGAGCAGTCGACCGTGGTGGCCGCCGTCCCGCTGAGGCTGACGGGCTCGGTGATCGAGAGCGTGACCGATCCGTCGCCGGTTTCGGGCGTTGCGGCGCTCGCGGCGCTCGCGGTGGTCGCGAGGCCCGCGGTGACCGCGAGGCTGGCGGCGGCCACGCCAGCCACTCGGACGGCCCGGCCGGGGGATCTCCGGATGCGGTGCTTACCCATGGCGTCTGCTCCTCAGCTCTCGGACCTGCGGCCGTATCCTCACCGGCTGGTGTGTGAGTTCGCCGTCCAGAACGTTCGAGTTCTATGAGTAAGTTAAGAGCGCCCGAGGATAGGACTGTCCGGCTCGCGGCTCGCGGCTCCCCGCGTCCCGCCCGGCCGCGTTGTCGTCAGTCGGCGCCCAGCACCAGGGCGCCTTCCTCCGCCGCCTTGCCGGACCGGGCGCGGATGAGCCGCTCACTGATCGAACGCCCCATCCTCGGACGCTCTTATTGGCATGGTGCTGGACCAGTAAATCGGACAAACAAGGAACGGATCGCGACGCGGCTCTCGATAAGTATGGAATCGATGACGGAACGTGGGTGCGGTCTGGGTGGCCTGCCGCTGGTAGGTACGCGCGCGATACGCGCCTGACAGGGCTACCATGATCTCCATGGAGCGAGCTGTCCGGCTGACCGCGATCGTCACCCACGAAGGCGACTGGTACGTGGCGCGGGCCCTTGAGGTCGAGGTGGCAAGTCAGGGCCCAAGCGTGGAGGAGTCGCTGGCGAACCTGCGCGAGGCACTGGAGCTGTACTTCGAGGATGAGCCGGTTCCGACGGTCTCCGTTGACGGGCCGATCGTCGCGCCCGTCGACGTCCGCTTGCCAGCGTGACACCCGCGCTCCCCAGAGTCTCAGGTCCGGAGGTTGTCCGGGCATTGCGTCGTGCGGGCTTTGACGAGGTGAGCACAAGAGGCTCGCACTGCAAGCTCCGGCACAAGGCTGCGGCCCGTACCGTGATCGTGCCGCTGCACCGTGAACTGGCGACGGGTACCCTCGCCTCGATCCTTCGCCAGGCCGGTATGGACGCCGAGGAGCTGCGAACTCTGCTCAGCTGAGCGGGGCCGTGGTCAGCCAGCCGATGCTGGGCGTCAGGCCGCACAGCAGTGAGCCCAGTCCAAAAAGGTGGCGAGGCCGGTCGGCACGACCGCGGTGCACCGCCCGGACGCCGACGGTCGGGTGGGACGGGACGCGGCGGCGTCGACTGTGCAGCGACCGGACCAGCGATGCGACGGCTGCCCCGGTCCGGCTACGGTGATGTCGTGGGACTGCATCTGAGTCAGATCGCCGAGGCGGACGAGCTGCTGACGAACGATCCGCTCGCGTTGCTGATCGGGATGGTGCTGGACCAACAGATTCCTCTTGAGCGGGCGTTCGCGGCTCCCTGCGAGCTGGCCCGACGGCTTGGTCGTTCCCTGAACGCGGCGGATCTCGCCAGGGCCGACCCAGACGAACTCGGCGCGGCCTTCTCCCAGCAGCCGGCGCTGCATCGGTTCCCCGGTTCGATGGCCAAGCGGGTGCAGAGCATGTGTCAGCTCATCGTCGACACCTACGACGGCAACGCGGCTCGCGTGTGGACGACCGCGGCCGACGGCAAGGAGCTACTGAGGCGGGTGGCGGCACTGCCGGGTTTCGGTACGCAGAAAGCCAAGATTTTTGTGGCGCTTCTTGGCAAGCAGCTTGGCGTGACGCCGCCAGGCTGGCGGGAGGTGTCCGCACCGTTCGGGGATGACGGATCGTACCTTTCTATCGCCGACATCATCGACACGGTCACCCGTGACAAGGTTCGTGCCTACAAGAAGGCGATGAAGGCCGCCACCAAGGTATCTACCGGCTGAACTGCGGTTTTGTTGTTTCCAACATACGTGTCATTGCCGTACCGCGCCACGCGGTAGATGAGCATGTGCGGGGCGGGCGGCCGGATTCTTGACGAGTTGCCGTCCAGCTGCACCCAGTCAGTCGTTTTCAGTCGGCGCAGGGAGATCGAGCTGGAACCAGACGGTCTTACCGGTCCGGGTGGGCCTGGCGCCCCAGCGGGTGGCCAGTTCGGCGACGAGCTGCAGGCCGCGGCCGCCCTCGTCGTCGACGGTGGGATGCAGCAGGCGGGGAACCCGGGTGTCTTCGTCGGAGACCTCGACATAGAGGGCGTGCTGGCCGCGCCGTAGGATCAGTTGGCCCGGGGCGTTCGCATACCGGATCGCATTGGTGACCAGTTCGCTGACCAGCAGTTCGACGGTGAAGGCAGCGCCTATGACTTCCCAGCGGCTGAGGGCGCTCAGGACGGCTTCGCGCGCGGCCTTGGCTGCCTGGGGACGCGGGGCGATCGCGGTGGTGGCGGTGGTAGCGGTGGTGGTGGCACGGACGAGTAGCAGCGCGACGTCATCGTCGTAGCCTTCGCCCCGGTCGATGAGGCTGAGCATCCGGTCGGCGGTCCTGCCGAGATCATGCGCCTGTTTCTGTTCGGCGTCACGATGGATGGAGCTGAACATGAGCTCGATGCGTCGACAGCCTTCGTCGATGCCGACGGTGGGGGACTCGACCAGGCCGTCGGTGAAGAGCGCAAGTGTGGTTTCGGCTGCGAACACGTGCCGTGTTTCGGTGTACGTCTGTTCCCCCAGCCCGAGGCCGAGGATCGGATCGCCGTGGCCTTCGAGGCGGCGGACCTTTCCGTCCGGACAGGTGAGGACGGGATCCAGATGGCCCGCGTTGGCAATGCAGATAGTGCCGGTAGCCGGCTCGAAAATCGCATAGATACAGCTGATGAGCGTTTGATCGGGGCCGCTGCCGAGGTTCTGGACAAGGTCGTCGAGATGGGTGAGGACGTCGGCCGCGGGCAGGTCGAGAGCGGCGAAGGCGCGGACGGCGGAACGGACCTGCCCCATGACGGCTGCGGCCGTGAGGCCCCGGCCCATGACGTCACCGATGACCAGCGCGACCCTGCCCGCAGACAGCGGGATGATGTCGAACCAGTCGCCACCAACTTCAGTACCGGCCGTCCCAGGTTCATAACGCCAGGCGATGTCCAGGCCTTCGACGGCGGGGGTTTCGTGCGGCAGCAGGCCGCGTTGCAAAGCGATGGCGGCGGCGCGCTGGCTGGCGTAGGCTCGGGCGTTGGCCACCGCACTGGAGATCCTGCTTCCCAGTTCGGCCGCGGTCTGCACGTCCCAGTCGGTATAACGACGCCGGGACGAGCCGATGCCGAAGTAGACGACCCCGAAGAACTGCCGGCCCACCAGCAGCGGAACCACGATCGCCATGTCGATCGCGACCTGCTCGAAAAAGTCGTGCGGTTCGGACATTTGGACGCTGTGTATTATTCGTTCTGTTATGTCGAAAAGCACTGGTCGGCGCGTGGCGAATGCTCGATGAGCGGGATTATCCTGATCAAGATAGACCAGAGTTCCCACGGTATTGATCGGAGTTGGCGAGGCGGAGCGCGGCGTGTTGGCGTGCCTGGCTCCGCGTAGCGCCAGCCTGTCCGGGTGGGTGTCGGCGTCGAGCGTTTCGTCGGCCAGGAGGACCTCGCAGTTGTCGGCGAATTCGGGGACGGCGAGGTCGACGATCGCCGCCAGCGTGTCCGGTAGTTTCAGGGACGCGCCGACCAGCCCGCTGGCCCGCCCCAGCAGGCGCAGCCGCTGTTCCACGGCCTCGCGATCGGCTTCCGCCTGTCGTTGTTCGGTGATGTCGATCGCGGCCACACCGATCGCCGTCGTGACGCCGTGCCGATCGCGGATCGGATAGTGAGAAGCGCTCCATATGCGGCGGTGCGGCCAGCTTGCCGGGGTGCGTCCGGTGATTTCAACATCGATGATCGGCTTCCCGGTGTCCAGCACCCGCCGGATCACATCCCATGCCTGAGGATCTATATCGGGAAGCAGCTCCGCGATCGTCTTGTCTCCGATGTCCGCCGTGGACAGACCATTGAAGGCGAGTATGGTCTTGTTCATGTAACGTATTCGTAGCTCTGTGTCGACAATCAGGAGGCCAATTGGAGCCAAGTCAGTGAGTCGCGCGGCCAGCTCAAGGCTTTCCAGCTCGTCCGATCTTGCTGGTTCACGACGACCCGGGATACCCGTGCGTCGGACCATCAGCGCGTGTGGGCCGGAGAGAAACGGGACGGATTCATGCTGTCACCTTGTGCCGCTGTCACCTTGTGCTGTCGTCACCCTGTGGCCGAGGTCGAATACGCTTGGCGTGAACAAATCCATCCTGGTGAGTGACGCGACGAGTTGAAAAGATCAAACGCGCCGCTTTTCCGCCGGTCAGGCATGTGGTTGGCGATGCCCGCTGCCAGCCGCGATCAAACGCGGGGCGAACGCGGGGGCGAATCGAAATGCGAGGATCAATGCGAGGGCGGGGCACGCGCTCAGACGGTCACCAGGACGAACACGGGGAACGCGCTGACGGCGGCGGCCGTCAGATAGATCGTCGCATGCGCCCACAGCGGCGTCCGGGGCGATGGATCCAGCAGGCGCGAGATGCGGGCGACCAACGGAGTGTCGATCGGCGACCGGGCGCTCTCGGCCACCGGAGCGTTCGTGTCCCCGCTGTCTATCGTGCCGCTGCTGTGGCTGGCACGCGCCGGCCACAGCGTCCGGCATCGTTCAGACAGCTGGTGCTGGGGCACACCGCTGATCGCGACCGCGCCCGCCGGCACCGGGGAGCGGGCGACGCCGAGCCTGGCCAGTGCGCGCGCGAGCGTCTGCCCACTGGTGCGCCGGGCAGCGGCGTCATCGGCGAGCATCTCGACCAACAGAGACACCGCGGCGGTTGCTTCACGGGCCGGTGACAGAAAGGGGAACGTTTCCTGCCAGGCCACGAAAGGCTGGATGACGAGATCGTGGCGGCTCCGAGCATGAGCTTCCTCGTGCACGAGGACGGCTTCCAGCTCGTCCGCGGCGAGCGCGGTGAGCAGCCCTTTGGAGACGACTACCCGGGTGTGACGCACACCGGGCAGGCAGTATGCGACCGCGACCGGATGGTCCAGAACGCGGAGCCGACTACGTCGGCAGGCCTGTTCACCGTGGTCGTGACCGGCGAGGTCGACCAGATGGCGGTGACGGCGCCGTTGCCGCAGGGTCCGGGATGTGCATAGGGCGAGTACGCCGAACAGGCGGGCGGCAAGCGCGGATGCCACCGCGAGACCGATCAGGTTGATCCAGCCGAGCCCGGCCAGCGGCTCACCGGCCGCCAGATGGCTGGCATGGTCGCGGACACTCACCGGCATGTTCGTCGACAGCGGCGCGAAGGTGAAAGCGATCACCGCTAGCAGCGCGGAGACTCCGCCCGCAAGCCCGACGGCCTGCCACAGCACGATCGCCGACCGCGGGCAGCGGGACGGCCAACGGGCCGCCGCGAGCAGCCGCGGAACCGGCCACGCAAGGGTGCACGCGAACAGGGTGAGAACGGCCGCGGTCGTCATAGCGGGTGAACAGTACCTCTGTCGGCAGGAGGTGGTTCGTCCTGTGGACGCAGTGTGTCCGATCCATCATCCTCGGCGCCCGCCGGCCGGGTCAGCGCCCGGCGAAGGATCTCGGCTTCGGCCGGGGAGACCGAACCGACGAAACGGACCAGCGCCGAGCCGCGATCATCGGTGGTGTCGAGGACCGCCAGCATGGCCTCGGCGACAACGGCGTCCCTGCTGCTCGACGCCCGGTAGCGGTGCGCGCGCTCGGCGCGCTCCCGTTGGACGAAACCCTTGCGCTCGAGGCGTTCCAGCACCGTGAGGACGGTGGTGTAGGCAAGGTCGCGTTCGTGGTCGAGGCGGGTCGCTACCTCACGCGCGGTCAGCCAACCGTCTGTATCCCACAGTACGTCCATGACTGACCGCTCAAGGTCACCCAGGCGCGCCATGGGTCCACTCTACGACGCGCCAAGAGATGACGTGACCTGATCCATAGATCTCGTGAAGCTGGCCCACGGCCCGACAGAAGCGGCTATAAGGATCACTGGCCATGAAAGGGCCGCGGTAGGCGTGCAGTGCGGCGGGCCGCTCGGCAGCGGCCGGGAATGACAGCCAACTGATGGTCGGCTTCTTCGACGTCACGATCGGTAAGTTCCGCCTGGATGCGTCGACCGGCGGTATCGAGATGGATCGTGGCCAGGCCGAACATCCGCTGTAGTGGTCCCTGGACCCGGCGGATGCTCTGGACTTTTTCCAACGGGACCCATCGTGTGACTCGGCGTACCCGACCGTTTGTCGTTACGATACAGGTCTTGCTGTCTCCCCAGGCGAGGTAGCGGTAGCGCAGTGGAGCTTTCCACCGGGCGCGGGCCGGGGCGCGCCGATCGGCGGTGGGCGCCGCGGGAATGAGCTGGGACAGTAAGAACGCGGCTTGGCCATGGTCCCCGACCGGCAGCACAGCCCGCAGCTGGCGTCCCTCGGGCCTGTTCTCGTTCCTGACCCGCCGGCCCGCCACCTCGACCTCGAGGCGGCACCAGCGCAATGGCCGCCACAGGAGCGGTTCGACCAGCTGGACCGCTTGGACACGGCCGAACGGAATCGTCTCCGTGGCGGTCTGGATCGCGCCCGAGCGCAGATGGAGGCCGTCGGCGGCGACGGAGACGGTGAGCTCGAAGCCGCTGTTGAAACGCCGCCAAGCCGCGGTGAGCATCCCGATCAGGAGACCCACGGCACCCCCCAGAGCACCGATGGCCGCCGGGATCGCTACCGCGACCGCGGCGAAGACGACGGTCGCGCCTATCGTGACAACTCCCTGGCCGCTCAGCAGTATGGAGGTGGCCAGCCGCCGGGTGGACAGCGCCACCAGCAGCTGTTCCGGGGGTGGCGGTGAATCCTCGGCGACCCCGTGCGCGAGGGCCAGCAGGCGTGCCCGCAGGATCTCCGCGTCCGCCTTGCGTAGACAGGCCAGCCGGCCGGCGGAGCCACCGGATGCCGCCATCCGCAGATGGAGTTCGGCGAGGCCCAGCACCCGCGCCAGCCCGGATTCCACCAGGTCGATCGCCTGGATCTGGGATAGCGGGTACCGCTGCGAGCTGCGGCGCAGCAGCCCTGTCTCGATTCGCAGCGTGCCGTTGTCAACCTGCCACCGGGTGACCAGCCACGAGATCACACCGATGACGACGACCACGGCGACAACCGCGAGATCCCAGTAGCGTCCCTGCCCACCGCTGTCCTGCTGGTGGGTTACGGCGCCGGACAGCAGGAGAGTCGCCAGCACCACGAGGTGGCGCCCGGCCCGTACCAGCGGTGACAGAGGGTGCAGACGGCGCCATCCGCCGGCAAGTCCCGCGATGGGTTGGCCGTCGCTCCGCTCACCGGCCTGTTCACCGGCTTGCTCACCGGCCGGTCCGGCCATCGCGGACGCTTCTGCCCTGGACGGCCCCGCCGTCAACCGTTGTATCGCCGTTCCGTCCATAGCGGAGTGCTCGTCGGCGCTGTTCACAGCCCGGCCGCTTTGGCTTCGCCCAGAGCGGCCAGCGCGTCACGGAGCCGGGCCGCTTCGGCCGCGAGGAGTCCCGGGATTCTGGCGTCACTCGCTGCGGCTGCGGTGTGCATGCGTACAGTAGCGAGCCCGAACATGCGCTCAACGGGCCCAGCGGTGACGTCGACGAACTGCATCCTGCCGTAGGGAATCACGGAAAGTTTGCGAATCATGACACCCCGTCGAATGAGGAGGTCGTCCTCGCGTTCGGCATAGGCCCAGGCCCTGATCCGGTGATGGAGAAGCCGTTCCCAGGCCAGCACCACGGCGGCGATCACCAGAGCGAGTAGTCCGCCGAGCCCCGCTGAGCCTATGAATGCGCCCAGCAGGCCGACGGTCGTGATCGTCGGAGTGGCGATGAGAGCCAGCTGGATCCGGCGCATGACCAGCAGGCGCGTGGACGGAGCTGTCCAGTCCTGGGCGTCGTTCATGTGATCCGTTCGCTGGGCCTGTCAGCCCGTTGCCGTGGGATATCCGCTTCGCGGTCAGCGGCCCGGAGCCGTGGGCTCGGCGCTGGGGTGAGCGTGACAGAGCAGGATGTCATCTGCCGTTTTGTCCCATCTGCATGTTGCCGTGCCCGCTCGGTACGCACTTCTCGAGTGCATACGATACATATATTTTATGCAATGTATGGATTTTATAGAGTAAATAGGATCTTTTTTGTATTTTAAGATCATAGTTGTTGTGGTTAGGATGATTTTGTCCTGTGCTGGTGCTGTTGTCCAGAGTCTTCGCGGAGCCGGAGCCCTCGGCCGGTGACATCCGCCGTCAGAATCTGGGCGGGCAGCATGCGGAGCCGGCCATCAGGACGTGCGGTTCGCCTGGACGGCTACGGTCGCCAGATGGGTGTGCGTGGGGATGAGCGGACCGTGGTACCGATCGAGGCCGACCGGTCAGCCGCTGGCGCTGGTGGCCTGGGCGGGGTCGGCCGGCCGTTGTCCCGGCGGCTGTTCGTAGCCGAGGTGTGGCTCGTCCTCGGTGTCTCGCTGGGAGCCTCCGCGCTGTGGGCCGCTGTCCGTTACATCGGCGACCTGACCGCACCTGTGCCGCTTCGTCGGCAGGTTGCCGAGCTGAACTCGTCGGCGGCTCCGGGACGTCCGTGGCTCGATCTCGCATTGCAACTGGTCGGTATCGCAACCGCGCTGGTGCCCGCGCTGTTGGCGCTGAACCTGCTCGCGCGCGACGGCGGCGGCCCGTCCGCCATCGGGCTCGACTGCCGCCAGCCCAGCCGCGACGTCGGCTTCGGGGCCGGGCTCGCCGCCATGGTCGGCGGTACCGGGCTCGGGCTGTACCTGCTCGCCTGGCACTCGGGCGTGAACCTGACCGTGGTTCCCACAAGCCTGCCGGCTGTGTGGTGGCGCGTCCCCGTCCTGCTGGCGTCGGCGGTGGAGAACGCGCTGCTCGAGGAGGTCGTTGTGGTCGGCTACCTGTTGACCCGGTTGCGCCGGTTTGGCTGGAACGACCGGACAGCGCTCGCCACGAGCGCTGTCCTGCGTGGCTCGTACCACCTGTATCAGGGTTTCGGTGGTTTTGTCGCTAATTTACTTATGGGCCTGCTGTTCGGTCGGATCTATCAACGTCACGGGCGGATCGGTCCACTTGTCGTAGCTCATTCCCTGATCGATTCAGTTGCTTTTGTCGGTTATGTGATTTTGGTCGGCAAGGTGTCCTGGCTCCCCCAGCCATGATCTTGTTGGGCGCGGGCGTTGGGGTGGGCATCGAAGCAGACATCGCGGCAGGTGGCGAAGCGGGCATCGGGGCGACAAGGTAGTTAACATTCGTTGAACAACGGTTATCTTTTTGTTGTTTATTGTGTGCGATTGGCGTGACCGAATTGTCGCTGGTAGCGAGATTATTGCCATTCGTTGATGGCGGCGCTTCGGTCGGATGTGATGAAAGGGCACGGCATGGGCAGTGAACTGAGGGAAGTCGAACGTAAGTTCGCGGTCGATCCAGCCTTCGTGCTTCCCGCGCTGGATCAGTTGCAAGGAGTCACTAGCGTTACCGAGCCGGAAACGGTCACCCTGGAAGCCGTCTACTATGACTCCGACGATTTTCGGCTGGCCAACAATAAGATCACATTCCGGCGGCGGACCGGAGGGCACGACGAGGGCTGGCACCTGAAGCTGCCGATCAAAACTGGTGAGCGTACCGAGATCCAGCGCCCCCTTTACCCGGTTGCGGACGGCGTCGACGGGGCGAATGATCCGGCTGGAAGGAGCGGCCAGCTGCCGGTCGCGGCTGATCCAGTACCGGAAGTGTCCGCCGTCGCTCACGCCGCCGCCGGACCAGCCAACGGCTGGGCAGACAGCGTTCCGCCCGCTGAGCTGGTGGAGCTGGTATCCGTCCACCTGCGCGGTGCGCCGCTGCAACCGGTGGCGCGGCTGGTCACGAGCCGCACGGCGATTCGCCTCCGCGATGCCACCGGAGCTGATCTCGCCGAGGTGGTTGACGACTGCGTCAGCTCCCAGACTCTCGGCGGGAACACCGCGCGCCCGCGGCGCCGTGAGTGGCGCGAGATCGAGGTCGAACGTGTCGGTGCTGGTGAGAACAGCCTGCTGGACAGGGTCGGCGCTACCCTGTCGGCGGCTGGCGCGTCCCAGGCCCTGGAGCCGTCCAAACTCGCGCGGGCGCTGGGGCCGACGCTGGCGAACCAACGGCGATCCGCGGCGGCGCCGTCCCGGGGCAGGCTGCGGCCGAAGTCGCCGGCCGGCGAGGTGGTTCGGGCCTACCTGGCGGCCCAGGTGGAGGTGCTGCTCGCCACCGATCCCCGCGTGCGCCTGGACGCACCGGATGCCGTGCACAAGATGCGGGTGGCGACCCGCCGGTTTCGCAGCACGCTGCGTACCTTCGCGCCGATGTTCGACCCGGCGGTCGGCAGCCACCTGGACGGGGAGCTACGCGATCTGGCCGGTGCGCTGTCCGCGGCCCGCGACTGCGAGGTGATGGTCGAGTACTTCGACGGGCGGATGGCCGAACTGCCCGGTGAGCTGGTGCGCGGTCCGGTCGTCGAGACGATTGACAGCCAGCTGCTCGCGGGCCAGGCTGAGGCTCGCGGCGAGACCTTGGCGATGCTGCGCAGCGAGCGTTACCTGACGCTCATCGCTGATCTACAGGTAGTGGTTGCCGGACCGCTGCGTGGCCCGGCAGCGCAGCCCGCGCGTATCGCTGTCCCGCAGCTGATCGGACGCGCCGATCGTCGGCTGACTCGCAAGGTCGCCGCGGCCCTGGCCACGCCGTCCGGGCATGAGCGGGACATCCAGCTGCACAGCGCCCGCAAGCAGGCGAAGCGCTTGCGATACGCGGCCGAGACAGCCGTACCGCTCTTCGGGTCCGACGCGGTGGAGCTCGCCAGGCTGGCCGAGCAGATCCAGGAGCTGCTCGGCACACATCAGGATGCCACCGTCGCACAAGGGCTGCTTCGTGGGTGGGGCACGGCGGCCGCGGATGCCGGCAAGCCGACCGCGTTCACGCTTGGGCTGTTGTTGGGCCTGGAGGAATGCCGTGCGCGGACCGCGGAACGGGATTTCATCGACTTCTGGCCGGCGGCATCCCGGCGGCGGCACCGCCGCTGGCTGGGCTGATCCGTACATTCTACGGCGTGTTCCGGAAGCCGCCGTTCGATCAGGGAGCCGCGGCCAGGGGCCGCCTGGACGCGGCGAGCCGGACAGATGACCTTCGAAACACGCCCTAATGGTCGTAGAAGCCGTGTGACCGGTCGTTGCCGACCCACCGTGCCGGCAGTTCCGTCAGCTGCCGGACCCGGTCCCGGTCAGTGGGGGTGACCGGGGTCTGCAGCAGGATGGTCGCATCCGGGTCGTCGGTGGGACGGAACAATGAGATGATCAAAAGGATCTCCCCGACGGTCGCGGTGGCGACCGTCACCTTCCGGCTGGTGAACTCGTGTGCCGACCGGTTTTCCCACCACTGCTTCAGATCAGGCTTGTCGGCCTCGAGCAGCATGAATATCTCCTGGACACGTTCGTCCTGGAAATCGCCGTCGGCGCGTGAGCGGAACTGCGCGAGCACAGCCTTGGTCACGGCTTCCCACTCATGCAGCGTGCTGCCGAGCAGCCGGCTGGTGACCATCAGATACAGGAGGTTCCGGCGCCGATCGTCGACGAGGCCGGGGTCCGTCCACAGCGCCGCATAGGCGTCGTTCCAGCCGATGATGTCGAAGCTGTGGTCCAGAAGCAGCGCGGGACTGGTCGGCCAACTGTCCAGAACGGGTTGGAGCAGCCGCGCCACAGCATGGCGTTGATCGTGGGTGTGCCGCGCCCGGCGCGGCGGGGCGTGCAGGCCCGCGAGTGCCAGGGCATGCCGTCGAGCATGATCGTCCAACCGCAGAGTGCGCGCCACAGCTTCGACGACCGGTCGGGAAGCCGCTACCCGTCCTTGCTCGAGCCAGGTGTACCAGGCGAGCCCCAGGCCGGACAGCTGTGCCACTTCCTCTCGTGGTAGCCCGGGTATTCGTTCACGGTGGGCCTGCAGGAACTTACCGAGTTCGCGTTGCCGGGACTCCCGTTGGACGCCGCTGCTCGCCGTGTTGCCTACCGCACCGTGCGCCGTACTTTCTGTCATGGCTAACCGTCCTGTCGGTTATCGCCCGGACACTTTTCGCAAGACCCGGCGGCGGGGGAAGCCATGGGGCACCCGCGGGCGGAGCGATGGCCACCTGTCCGTCGACGGGGCAGGTGCCGTTGACCTGGCAGCTGGCTTTTACGGGACACCTGTCGATGTTGACATCAGCAGGACCGCCGCTTACCGGCATTCAGCGCAGTGCGACCTTGCCCTCCCCGGTTGGCCGGAGTTCGGCCGCGGCTCCCCGGCTTGGAGCGCCCGGCAATAGAGGATGCGGCATTGCGAGGCTGGGGTGCGCACCTCGCGTCATCGCTGCCCATCCATCGCCGCGCGATGCACAGGTACCCCGGCTCCTCGGTCGCCCCACAAGCTCCGGCGCATCCCTCCGTCGCCGCGCGATGCACGCACCTCAATCCCGCTTCTTGATCCACGCCCCTGTTGTCGGGCATTCGTAGCGCGTGTTTGAGATCGTCATTCCGGCATACTGATCAAAGGCCCGGCCCCGGACAGGTTCTCACACAGTTCTGACATTTCTCTGACGAAAGACACACGGCGCCCCGGCAAGGTGACGGTGTCGCGGACCACGGTGGCCGCGTTCAACGGAGGTGACGGCGTGAGGATATCAATGGCAACGAAGCTCGCCGCGATGGCGGGCGCTGCGGTCATCGCGGCCGGTAGCGCCGCGACCGTGGCACTGGCCGACTCGGGAGGGCCTGTCACACCGGCCGCGAATGCCACGACGGCCACCGCCGACCCGATCTCGGAGGTGGCGTCTGATGCTCGAGGCCATCGCGCCTGGCTCGCGGACAAAGGCGTGCACGGGGAGTTCGTGGCGCGGACGGCGGACGGGTTCAAGACGTTCGATGTGCAGAAGGGGACCGTGACAGCGGTGTCCGGTTCGTCGTTGACCGTCCGCAGCGATGACGGATACACCGTCTCCTACTCGATCACGGATAGCACGATTGTGCGCCGAGGCAAGAACAAAGCGGATATATCGGCGGTGAAGGCCGGGGAGAAGATCGTGATCGGCGCCCGTGTCGACGGCCAGACACGGACAGCGCTCCGCGTGATCGTGCAGGTCAGCTGAGCCGTTTGTCAGGGGAGAGAGCGGTGGCATCTGGCTGACTGGCGGTGAGCGGCCGGATGGTGAACTTAGAGCGCCCGGCAATAGGGGCGTGGATCAGGGAGCGGGGCTGGGGTGCGTGTATCGCGAGGCGGCGGAGGGAGTCACCCTGGTGTTGGGTGGCGACCGACGACAACGCGGTGAGGTGCGTGCCCCAGCCCCGCGACGCCGCGTCCCCTGTTGCCGGGCGCTCTTAGCCCCGCCTTTGGTGGCCACGCCGGTCCCGGCGTGGCCACCAAGCCGTGCCGCGAGTGCCGTGGCCGGGTCAGGCGGAGCAGGACCAGCTGATCGAGCCGGCCAGGGTACGGCCCGCCGAAGTCTGGCCGGTGAATGACAGCGAACCGCCCGAAGACGTGATCGTCGCAGTGGTCGCGATGGCCTCCACCGCGTACGGGCCGTCCGTGGATGAGCCGACGGAAACGGTGACCACGGCCGGGTAGGAGCCGGCTCCGTGGTAGGCGGCGATCCGGACGGTCGCTGTAACGGTGTACCCATGAATGACGCCGCTGGCGGATTCCACGTAGCGCCGGCCTGTGTCGCAGCTGACGGTTGTGTCCACGTGACCGGCGACTGTGATTGGCGATGTGATCGACACTGTCAGAGATCCCGGCCCGCCGACGCCGCGTCCGGCGGACGTACCACCCGTCGCCGGTGCGGTTGCCACGGGCACGGTTGCCACGGGCACGGTTGCCGTCACCGATGACGAGGTGCTGGAGGCCTGTGTGGTCGCCGCGGACACGGCCGTGCCGGCGGTGCGGGCACCGGGTTGGCATGCGGACAGCGGAAGAACTGCCATGCCGACGAGGAGCATGACGGCCATCCGGGATCGGCTGGCGTGATGACGGTTCATCGTTTGACACCTCGTATCGGAGCGGGACAGCGGGTGCTGTTCTCAGCTCTGGAGCCTGCCCGGCGTTTATGAGAGCCGGATGTATGAGCAGGCGGTTCGGCTCGCATGGAACTCATATGTTCGTCCGGTGTGATTGCGACCCGCGGGGCGCACGGAGGGCGTGGGAGGGACATGAGCGAGAACGGGAGCCGTGATTCGCGGTCGATGCGGGTCCTGGTCGTGGATGATGAGGCGAACATCGTCGATCTTGTCCGTATGTCCTTGCGCTTCCACGGCTTTGACGTGGTTACCGCAGCTTCCGGCCGGGAGGCGATGACCGCTGTCACCGAGATGGCACCGGATCTTGTGGTGCTTGACGTGGGGCTGCCCGACACCGACGGTTTCGAGGTCTGCCGTCGGCTGCGTGACGCTGGAGCCGAGACCCCGGTGATTTTTTTGACCGCTCGTGATCGCCATACCGACAAGGTCGCTGGTCTGACCTACGGCGGCGACGACTACGTGACCAAGCCCTTTTCCATCGATGAACTGGTAGCCCGGGTGCGCGCGGTGCTCCGGCGGGCACGGCGCGACCAGTCACCGCTGGCCGCGCAGGTCCTGGTCTTCGCCGATCTCGTCCTGAACGAGGACAGCCACGAGGTGGCCCGGGGCGGTCATCCGCTGGAGTTGTCGCCCACCGAGTTCAAACTGCTGCGATATTTGTTGGCGAACCCGCGCCGGGTATTGTCACGTGCCCAGATCCTCGACGCGGTCTGGAATTACGACTTCGACGGTGGCCACACCATCGTCGACCAGTATGTGAGCTACCTACGGCGTAAGCTTGCACCGCACGGACCGCCGTTGATCCATACCCAGCGCGGCTTCGGCTATGTGCTGCGAGAGCCTGGCGCGCAGCTTTGACCGTATCGATACGTGACGATCGTCGTGTCTGGTCAAAGGCCGCGCGATGCTGGTTTTTCGCGCGGCCGGCGACTTTGGTCTGGGTGTCTGGTCAAAGGCCGCGCGATGCTGGTTTTTCGCGCGGCCTTTGACCCCGGTGAGTTACCCGGTCGGTCGGGATGGCCCGGCGCCGGCTCCGAGACGATCGATGCCCAGCTCGATGTCATCGATGTCCTCCGCGGTCAGCGCGAGGGTGGCGGCCGTGATCCATCCATTGACCTGGCTTGGCCTGCGCGCGCCGACGATCGCCGCGGTCACACCGTCGAACGCGAGGGTCCAGGCGACGGCTACCGAGGCGACGGTCGTGTTGTGCCTTTTTGCCACCGTTCGCAGGATGTCAGCGAGAGCGAGGTTGCTGTGCAGTGCCTCGCCGGTGAAGTCCGGTGAGGCACGCCGCCAGTCGTCGGCCGGGAGGTCGGCCGATCGCTGCGCTGACCATGCCCCGCTGAGCAGCCCCGACTGCATCGGGCTGTAGACGATTACCCCGATGTTGTGCTTGGCGCAGTACGGCAGGATGTCCGTGGCCACGGTCCGCTTGATCGCTGAGAACGGCGGCTGGAGAACATCAACCCCGCCCGCGGATGCGGCACGCTCGAGCAGGTCGACGTCGAAGTTGGACACGCCCACCGACCGGATCTTTCCTTCCGCGCGCAGTTCGTGCAGTGTCGCGACGGAATCCTCGATCGGTGTGCCGTCCTTCGGCGGCCAGTGCAGTTGGTAAAGATCGATTCTTTCGATCTTCAATCGTCGCAGGGACGCGTTGACCTCACGGCGGATCGACTCGGGCGAGCCCACTCTGGCGGGCAACAGGTCATGATCTGATTTCCAGGTCATGCCGCACTTTGTGAACACGTATGGCCGGTCGGCTTCGCCGATGTCCGCGAGCGCCCGTGCCACGACCTCCTCGGAGTGCCCGCGGCCGTATACAGCCGCTGTGTCGATCCAGTTCACGCCGTGCTCGACGGCATGCCGAATGGCGGCCACCGATTCATCGTCGTCCTGGGCGCCCCATCCGAATGCGTGCTCCGCACCGCCGATCGCCCAGGCGCCGAAGCCAACCCGGGTGATGTTCAAACCGGTCGGGCCCAAGAGCATTGTAGGAAGGGTCATGGTCAGTGTGTACCCCCATGCGAGACTCCGGATCTGGGTGGAACGAGGACTCCTGGGATCCAGGCGGCTGGCTCCGACCGGACCGTACCGGCTTCTCCAGCATGAAAGCATTCACGCGACCGGAAGTCCCGCGGCCAGGAATGTCAGTAATGTCATGTTTGTCTTGTTGACATTCCTGAAGATGAGCGGCCTCCGCCGCGGCCGGCCAGGGCCGGTGCGCGGCGGCGAGCGGGAATGCCGTCTGGTCGCGGGCGGTCTGGGCGTGTCGTCCGCGGGCGTTGGACAGCCCGGGTCATTGGATGGTCGCACGGTGATCCGCTGGTGAAATATGCACCATGATTTTTACTATGAGTAGTCATATTGGTGGTACGGGTTATCTGTCGGCTGGCAGGTGGGATGCCCGCGCCATGAGTACGCGGCCGGGCCGCATAGGAACACCCAGGCCGGTCCCGGGGGTGTCAGCCGCCTCGGGGGCTGGTAGCCACGATCGGCTCCCTGGAGGCGTTGACCATGGGCAGTTCTGGTGGCACGCCCTGACGGTGGCCGGCCGCGGCGCTCTGCCGGCGCGGACGATGGAGGTGCCCGCGACCGGTAGTCGCGGTGGGTTACCTCGGGCGATGCGCCGCCATCCGCTACGTGAGGTATGTAGTGGACTTCCTTCCCCGGAGACCTCCCGTGATGGCCTGTAGCCGTGTAGCGTCTTCCATGGCCAAGTTCGGCGGTTGGCGTCTACAAGGGACGCGGACGGCGAACACTGTCGTGGGAGCGCCAAAATCTCACTTCAGACGGTCCGGGGCCCGCGCGGTGTGGGTCCTGACTGCACCAGCAGGGAGAACGGCACGTGGCTCAGGGCACGGTTAAGTGGTTCAACTCGGAGAAGGGCTTCGGCTTCATCTCCGTGGACGGCGGCGGTTCGGATGTCTTCGTCCACTACAGCGCGATTGACATGGACGGGTACAAGAGCCTGGAAGAAGGGCAGCGGGTCGAGTTCCAAGTGACCCAAGGACAGAAGGGTCCACAGGCTGACGCCGTTCGGGTCGTCTGAGCCACGAGGGACGTAACTCCACAGTCGTAGGGCGAGGGTCCGCCATCCCCAGCTGAGGAGGCGGGCCTTCGTTATCTGTCGGTGGCGGGCGACACGTTCGGATTCATAACGCATCGCGTTTCTTTTTCGTGTTGTTTCTTTTCTGGTAGATTGCGTGTTTCCGCATAGCCGCTGACGTGCGCTCGAATATGTCGGGTCCGTCAGCTGCCATCTTTTTTGTTGAATAGGAGCGCCTGGTAACAGAGGACCGCGGCGTCGCGGGGCTGGGGCACGCCCCTCGCCGCGCTGCCGGATTTTTTGCCGAGCGTATCCGCCGGATGGAACGCTCGTAGCAAAATTTCCGTCAACCACGCCGACGCGGGGGACTATCGACCGCGGGACACCAGGAGTTCGGCGATCTGCAGGGTGTTCAAGGCCGCACCCTTGCGGAGGTTGTCGCCACAGACGAACATGGCGAGCTCACACGGGTCGTCGGGCGATTGCCTGATCCGCCCGACCCAGGTCGGATCGGTACCGACGACATCTGCCGGCGTTGGGAAATCCCCTGCGGCCGGGTCGTCTAGGACCGCCACACCTGGCGCCGCGCGCAGGACGGCTCGTGCCTCATCCGCCGTTACCGGACGCGCGAACCACGCGTGTACCGCCACCGCGTGGGTCGTCACGACCGGTACCCGGACACAGGTCGCGGATACCCTGAGGCCGGGGAGCCCGAGGATTTTCCGTGACTCGTTCCGGATCTTAATTTCCTCGGACGACCAGCCGCCGTCCTTGTAGGAACCGGCCCACGGCACCACGTTCAGCGCGAGCGGCGCGGGGAACGGGCCGAGCCCGTTCTCCCCGATCGCCTTGCGGACGTCTCCGGCACTCTGTCCGAGTCTGAGCTCGATGTCGCCGGCCGTGCCGGCAGGCAGGCCGGCCGCGTCGGCCGGCGGCATGTTGCGGTGGGCGAGCCCGGCATCGAGGACGACCGCGAGCTGGGCGTACAGCGTGTCGATACCGGCTTGGCCCGCTCCGCTCGCTGCCTGGTAGGAGGTCGCCACCAGGGAGTCCAGCCCGAACACCCGGTGTAGCGCGCCAACCGCGACGATCATTGACAGCGTCGTGCAGTTCGGGTTGGCGATGATCCCACGAGGTCGCCTCGCCGCAGCCTGCGCGTTCACCTCGGGGACGACGAGCGGGACGTCGGCATCCATCCGGAAAGCGCCCGAGTTGTCGACCACGGTAGCCCCACGGGACGCGGCGACCGGTGCCCACTCCTTGGAGACCTCATCCGGAACGTCGAACATCGCGATGTCGACGCCGTCGAAGACCTCGGGAGCCAGCGCAAGCACCTCGACGTCCCTGCCGCGCAGCCGCAGTTTCCGCCCAGCGGACCGGGCGGAAGCGATCAAGCGGATCTCTCCCCAGATGTTCGGGCGTTCCGTCAGCAGCGACAGCATCACGGTGCCGACCGCACCGGTCGCGCCGACTACAGCGAGTGTTGGGCGGTGGGCGGCAGTCTGTGTCGTCATCGGCCGGTGCCCGCGTACACGACGGCCTGGCCGTTGGGATCGGAGAGGTCGAAGGCACTGTGGACGGCCCGGACTGCTACGGGCAGGTCGGTGTCGCGGATGACGACCGAGATCCGGATCTCGGAGGTTGAGATGATCTCTACATTGACCCCGGCGTCCGCGAGCGCGCCGAAAAAACGGGCTGACACCCCTGGATGCGACTTCATCCCGGCGCCGATCAGGGAGAGTTTGCCGATGTGATCGTCGTACAGGGTCCGTTCGAAGCCAATCTGGCCACGGACCTTCGTCAGCGCGGTCAGCGCGGTACGGCCGTCGGCTTTCGGGAGGGTGAAGGAGATGTCGGTCCGCCCGGTGCCGGCGACCGAACCGACCTGCACGATCATATCGAGGTTGACGTCCGCGTCAGCGACGGCTCGGAAGACGGCAGCGGCCACGCCGGGCTTGTCCGGGCAGCCGGCCACGGTCACCTTCGCCTCGCTCTGGTCGTGTGCGACTCCGCGGATGATGGCCTGTTCCACGAGATCTGCCTCCGGAATCTCGGTGACCCACGTACCCGGCTTCGAGGAGAACGAGGAACGGACGTGGACGGGGACGGTGTAGCGGCGGGCATACTCGACGCACCGAAGCATGAGAACTTTGGCGCCGCAGGCCGCCATCTCCATCATTTCCTCGTATGAGATGCGCTCGATGCGGCGTGCGTCCGGCACGATACGCGGGTCGGCGGTGAAAACGCCGTCCACATCGGTGTATATTTCGCAGAAATCAGCCCGCAAGGCGGCCGCGAGGGCCACGGCGGTCGTGTCCGACCCACCTCGGCCGAGCGTCGTCACGTCCTTCGTATCCTGGCTGACACCCTGGAAACCGGCGACGATCGCGATCGCACCTGAGTCCAGAGCGTCACGGATGCGTCCCGGTGTGACATCGATGATGCGGGCCTTGCCATGCGCCGAAGTAGTGATCACTCCCGCCTGGGAGCCCGTGAACGACCGTGCCTCGGCACCCAGGTTTGAGATCGCCATGGCCAGCAGTGCCATCGAGATGCGTTCACCGGCGGTGAGCAGCATGTCGAGCTCTCGGGCCGGTGGTACCGGCGTGATCTGTTCGGCGAGTTCCAGCAGGTCATCGGTCGTGTCACCCATCGCGCTCACCACGACCACCACATCGTCGCCGGAACGGCGCTGAGACACGATCCGTTCGGCGACCCGTTTGATCCGGTTGGCATCCGAGACGGAGGAACCGCCGAACTTCGTCACCACGACCGCCATGGGGCCCAGGCTACTTGGCACTCAGGGGACGGAGAAGAGCTGCGGTCACGGTGCTTTCGGGTGGGCGATCAGATTGCCCCACCGGAGCGGGCGGTCGTCTTGCCCGCGCTGGGGAACGAGGCGTTGCCGCCACGGCGGCCATTATCATATTTTTTTGATTTTGAAAATAGTTTTTTGGAATTTTCAAAAAAATTAAGCATTCGATAATAGAGGTTTAGATCAAGGAGCGGGGTTGGGGCGCGTGCATCGCGAGGCGGTGGAGGGAGCCGCTCTGGTGGTGGGTGGCGATTGACGAGCTGGGGTGCCCGTGCATCGCACGGCGTATGGCCGGGGAGCGATGACGCGAGGCGCGGGCCCCAGCCTCGCGACGCCGCTTCCTGCTCGGACGCCCCGCTGCCGGAAGCCTCTTAACCGCTATTTTGCGTGGGGCGTAATGATGTACGCGGTGGGACATGTGTGGGTTACGCGTGGGTCATGCGTGAGATGGCTTGCCTGGCGCTGTTTCACCGAGTGTTCCAGTGGTGGCACGGCGCTGCTGGTTGGTCACATTTTTATGATGTGGGTTGAAGTGGGTTCTTCGTTGGTTTGTCAACCGATAATCATTAATTTTTCTTTCATGCATATGATGCTGCTATTACGGATGGTGGCTGACGTTCGCGCATCGTGGGGGCCCATGAGGATGCGGGCCGGTTCACCGCTATGCTCCTTTCGTCCTACTTGGGGGGGACACCAAGATTGGGACCTACGAAAGGCTTAGAGAGCCAGTGATGATCAACTGCAGTGCCCGGTGGAGTCCCGTGGCAAGTACCGAGGCACTAGGCGTGGGCCCTCGAGGCGCCTCTCCGCTGGGCGACGTGGCCGAGTGCTCCCAGGAGCGCCGTGCCGGGCGCCACTCGGCTGCCAGCCGGCTACCAGCCACCGTGGTGTTGTCCGCTGTTCTCCTGACCGGTGGGCTTGCCGCGTGCAAGCCAGCCGATTCGAGCCTGACGCAACCCGCCCATAGCACGGCGGCCCCCGCGGGAAACCAGGCACCGATCCAGACGCCCGCGGCTCCCACGGCTACCGGGAGCACGCTGTCTGCCGGGTCGGTTGTTTCGTCTCCGGCAGCCACAGCGACCGCCCAGGCCTCAGCGCCTGCCGCCGCATCGGCCTTGCCAGCCCTGGTTGCCGGGCTGACGGGGATTCCGGTGCCGCCGGCGCCGTTGCGTCAGGTCGGGGTGTCGACCACCCAGCAGTTGACCGCCGCGCTCGCGAACGCCCGGCCAGGGGATCTCATCCAACTCGCGGACGGGCAGTACAGCGGGCACTTCGTCGCCAACCGGGCGGCGACCGCGAAGGCCCCGATCACGGTGCGTGGCTCACGCAACGCAGTGCTCGATGGTGGGTCGATCAACAGTGGCTATGTCTTTCACCTTGACAACGCCGATTACTGGCGCTTGGAGGGTTTCACGGTCCAGGACGGCCAGAAGGGGGTGATGACCGACCAGACCAGCGGGGCGGTCATCACCGGACTACTGGTGCGGAACATCGGTGACGAGGGCATCCACCTACGGAACTTCTCGACTGACAACATCGTCGCCGGGTCGACGGTCAGCGGTACCGGGCGCAAGGATCCGGGCTTCGGCGAGGGCATCTACATCGGCTCGGCCGAGTCGAACTGGGCAAAGTTCAGCGGTGGGAAGCCGGATAACTCCGATCGTAACCAGATTATCGGTAACGCAATCAACGGAGTGACCGCGGAGGCGGTTGACATCAAGGAAGCCACAACCGGTGGCGTCCTGCGGAGCAACACCTTCGACGGCTCCGCCATCACGGGTGACAACTACGCGGATTCGTGGGTCGACGTGAAGGGCAACAGCTGGCTCATCGAGGGCAACGTCGGTGTCAACAGCCCGAAGGATGGTATCCAGACCCATGTCGTCGTCGACGGCTGGGGAATGGGAAACATCATCACCGGCAACAAGCTCGACGTCCGCGGTCCCGGCTTCGGTGTCAGCGTTGACAAGCCGGACAAGACCAGGAACACCGTCTCCTGCACCAACACCGTCACCGCGGCGGCGAGCGGGTTGTTCAACGTGCCCTGCACGCGGTAACGCTCTCCGCGCGCGGTAACAGTCTCATCGCTGTAGGACCGCGGGTGGCTCATGAGGTTTCGGGCCACCCGCGGTCACTGTTTCCAGCTGTATGAAGTCGTCGATGCCCGCGGCGAACAGCGCGTTACGCGAACCAACAACGCATCGGCCGATCTGTTGCGCGCAAGGCTCCTTGCTGGCAGTGTCTGCTTCGATTTCCATGATTGAGTCGAAAATACAGAATGAACCGCCCCGGGTTCTTTGGAGACCGGGATGCCTGCGCTTCGGTCGGCATAGCAGCTTCGTCCTGCGGGTAGTAGCGGGACTCGAATTCGGCGGGCTTGTTTTTACGATCCGGTGACGGCGCGGTTTTTGACGGTCGACCCGGCTCTGGATCGCACGCGTAGTCCGTATGGGTATGTCGGGGGAATCCGCTCAACGACGCGGATACGAGTGGGTTGTGCGGGTTCTGGTGCAAGGTCGGTACTGGTATCGGTATCGATGTGGCGGTTGTGGGTACCGCGGCGTGCATCGTTCTTGAGCCGTGCGGTCTGGTTGAGGCCGGTGGCGTGCTGGCCGGAGCCGGAGCCGGAACCGGAGCCGGAGCCGGAGCGGGTGCGGGTGCGTTGGTGCTCGGTGGTGGGGTCACGATCATGGCCGAGACCGGTGGTGTGATCGTGGGTGGCACTGTGGTGGGTGGTCTCATCGGCGGCGTGTCCGCCGCGGTAGCAAGCGCCGACGGCGGTTCCGGCAGCCGCTCCAGTGGCTCTAGTGGAAGATCCAGTATTTCCAGCAGCCGCTCCGATCCTGCGTCCACAGAGTGCATCGGGTATGACCATGGTCGTCGCTGGGTGGTGTTGACATCTGTCACCAGTGATGGCACTGCCGGGCCCCTACCGCACCCAACCGGACCGACTGTAGGCGGGTGCCCTAGCGTGTGCGAAGGTTCTTTCGTAGCTGTTGGAGCGCCCGGCAACAGGGGTGTTGATCAAGGAGTGAGGCTGGGGTGCGTGCATCGCGCGGCGATGGCTGGGGAGCGATGACGCGAGGTGCGCACCCCAACCCCGCAATGCCGCGTCCCCTGTTGCCGGGCGCTCTTAAGCCCAAGTCGCGCGATCATGACCTTTTCGCGTCGCCGGAGGTTCCTGGGGTAAGTCTGTACCTGCACGGGACGATCCGCACCGACGCGGACCGATCAGAGGAGACGATCTACAGATGGCCATCAGCCTTGCCAAGGGCGGCAACGTCAGCCTTACCAAACAGGCCGCCGACGCGGGCACACCTCAGCTCACCGCGTTGACGGTTGGGCTCGGGTGGGACGCTCGCACCACCACTGGCACCGACTTCGACCTGGACGCCTCCGCCATCGGGGTGAAGGCAGACGGTAAGGCTCTCACCAACGAGCATTTTGTCTTCTTCAACAACCTGAAGTCCCCGGAGGGCGCCATCACGCTCACCGGCGACAATCTCACCGGCGCGGGTGAGGGGGACGACGAGTCGATCGTCATCAACCTTGGCCAGGTGCCGGCCGACATCGACAAGATTGTCGTTCCGGTGTCGATCTACGGTGCGCAGGACCGGCACCAGAACTTCGGCCAGGTGCGCAACGCCTACATCCGTGTCGTCGACCAGACCGGCACTGAGCTGGTCCGTTATGATCTTTCCGAGGACTACTCCACTGAGACGGTAGTCATTTTCGGTGAGGTTTACCGCAACGGCGCCGAGTGGAAGTTCCGTGCGGTTGGCCAGGGCCACAACGACCTCGGCGGTCTCGCCCGTGATCATGGCGTCAACATCTGACGCATCGCTTTCAACGTATCATCTGGCTCTTTTCGCCTATATGGCATGATCCGTCGGTGGACGGCGATACTTCAGGTCACCGTCCACCGAGGGCGGTTTTGTCGACGGTGACAGCGTATGGGCGGCAAGCGGTAAGCGGTAATGCAGCGGGCTGATCGGGGAACATCAAGGGCATGACACCGATGATGACGGCCTGGCAGGTCACCACACCGGCTCCGGCGACGGCGCGACCGCTGCGGCGCACGGCCGTCCCCGTGCCAGAGCCGGCTGCCGGCGAGGTGCGTCTACAGGTCGTAGCCTGTGGGGTCTGCCGTACGGACCTACATCTGGCCGAGGGCGATCTGCGACCGCGCAGGCCCAACACCGTTCCCGGGCACGAGATCGTCGGTTATGTCGACGCAGTCGGCCCTGCGGTGAAAGGTGTTGCTATCGGTGATCGGCTGGGAATCGCCTGGCTGCGGGAGACCGACGGGACATGTACCTACTGCGGCCGCGGCGCGGAGAATTTGTGTCTGACCTCCCGCTACACCGGTTGGGATGCCGACGGCGGTTATGCCGAGTACGCCGTGGCCCGGGCGGACTACGCCTACCGGCTGCCGGATGGTTATTCCGATGCTGAACTGGCACCGCTGCTGTGCGCAGGAATCGTCGGATTCCGGGCGCTGCGTCGCGCTGAGCTCCCGGCCGGTGGCCGGCTTGGGGTATACGGCTTTGGCGCATCCGCCCACCTTGCCGCGCAGGTGGCACTGGCGCAGGGCGCGAGGGTCCACGTGATGACCCGCTCCGAGGATGCGCGACAGCTCGCGCTCGCGCTCGGCGCGTCTTCGGTCGGCGGGGCCTACGACGCCCCGCCGGAGCCGCTCGACGCAGCCGTTCTGTTCGCCCCGGTTGGCGACCTGGTCCCGGTCGCGCTGGGGGCCCTGGACCGCGGCGGGACGCTGTCGGTCGCCGGTATCCACCTCTCCGATGTGCCGGTGCTGAGCTATCAGCGCCATCTGTTCCAGGAACGGACGCTGCGTAGCACGACCGCGAACACCCGGGCGGACGGGCGCGAGTTTCTCGGGATCGCGCGGCGGCATCGGCTCGCGGTCACGGTCCAGCTGTATCCGCTCGACCGAGCGGACCAGGCGTTGATCGACTTGGCCTCGGACCGGGTGAACGGCGCCGCGGTCCTGCTCCCGGCCGGCTGAACAGCGCGAGCGTGGCGCGGTACGTAGCGGTCGTCGGGCGTGGCGCTCCCAGGGAGGCGCTGGTCAGCCTTGTTTGACCGCCAGTAGTCGGCGTTCGGCGGAAGTCAGCAAGTCTGATATTTCCCGGTTGAGGTACCCGGTGGCGCCACGTCCGATCTGCCGGCGGCGCAGGATGCCCGCGCCGACAAGCTCCTCGGCTGCGGCCCACGCGGCCTGCACGGACACGTCCAGGATGCGCGCCGCGCTGGTTGCTGTGATCACAGGGGAGGTGGATAGTACGGTGAGTAACCGATCGACTGTCGCGGGTTCTCGCGGCCGGTTGCGGACCACGACTGTTCGCTCGCGGAAAGCTGTCAGTCTGGCATCCCAGGACCGGCGTAGTTCGGCGATCTCCTCGGCGAACGTACGGGCCTCCTCGATCGCCACGACCAGGGAGTCGAGAAAGAAGGTCAGCCACTGGTTCAGCGCCGCGTGGGCGGCTCGACCACCAGGCGGGCCATCATGGCAGTAGGCGGCCAGCGCCGTCACATACCTGTCGGAGCGGCTCACAAAGGCGAGGCTGATCGGCAGCACGGCGGGTGTGACCAATCCTCGGCGGGCGAGCACGGCATGGATCAGCGTCCGTGCCACCCGCCCGTTGCCGTTGTCGAATGGCTGGATGGTCTCGAACTGGGCGTGGACGAGCCCAGCCTGGATCAGCGGTGGGTGAGCGTCGCCTGAAGCATAGGCGACAAGATCGGTCATCAGCCTGACCACATCGGACGGTGGCGTAGGTATGAAGGCCGCGTCGAGGGGGTTCCATTCGCTCCCGCCGAGCCAGGTCTGGACGGATCGCGGGCCGGTGTGCCGGTGGCCTGGCAGCAGGGTGCGCTGCAAGCTGACAATACCGTCCACGGTGATGGCCTCAGTGCCGGGAAGATCGGTGACCGCGCGCCGGAGCGCGGCGATGTTGCGGGCGACCCGGCGGGCGTTCACGCTGAAACCCTCGACGACATTGTCGGAGCCGGCTCCAGCGGCGAACTCCGCCAAGGCGACCTGCTGGGGAGCGACCTGGATTCCCGCGATCCGGGACGACGCGACTGCCTCGGCGCGCAGCAGAAAATCTGCCAGCTGGTCCAGGCTCACCACGACCGTGCTGGTCAGTGATCGGATGCCCACCTCGATCGCTGTCGCGCGCGCGATGAGATCCTTGTGAAGGACCGGCGGAGACCCGGCCAGCGGATCAGGATAGTACGGGCGATACACCCCTGTGCGGCGTCCGCGCAACGGCGCGGCCGGGTTCGGGGACCAGAGTTGTTCCCCGTATCGACCCATCGCCGGATTCCTCTGTTTTCAGCACTTCGACACCAGCCAACACTACGGCCTTTCCCCGAATAGCCGCTTCGCGACGATTCGCCGGGCCCCTGGCTCTTGGGCTGGCCGCCGCCCGGAGGCCGCTCAACTCCTGCCCCGGCCCAGCAGGTGTAGCAGCCCGGCCGCAGTTGCGCTGAGCGTGGCGGCGACGAGTACATCCCGGGGCAACAGATCGGCGGACTCCCGCTGGATGCGTCCGTGGAAGCGGTCGAAGCGGCCCGGCCATGGACTGCGTCCGGCGAAGTAGATTCCGATTTTGTCGGTGTCGGGAAGGCATGCCCCACTCATACCGGCAAGCACCGCGAGCCGCCGGCCGGGTGGCGCGGCCGCGGTCAGAAGGCCCATTGCGATCAGCCCTGCCACGCCGTCGCGCCGGGCGACCGGGATCCAGCTCAGCCCTGGGCCGGTACCCCAGTGCGGCAGCATGTCCATTGCCAGATGGGAGGCGAAGCCCACCGCAAACGCGGGCAGCGGCCGGCGTACTGCCGTCCCGAGCAGCGCTCCCGCACCTACATGTGCACTAATGATCATTTGTTGTGCGCTCCTGAGGGTCGTAGGAGTTCATCCGCGCGCGGACGACCGGGCCGCGAACGTCACCTGAACAGGCTGTATGTCTCTTTCCTCGCGGCCAAAGGCGGCGCGGGAGGGGTGCGGCCGCGCCGTCCTGCTGAACTCGACAGGAGTTGCCCACAGTAGCCGAGAGGCGTTCGCACGCCGCCACGCGCGATGCGGGGTAACACTGTCTATCCCAACAGCGCCTGACCGGGGAGCGCCCGGTCAGGCGACGACGCGACGGCCTTCGAAGGCGCGGCCGAGAGTCACCTCGTCCGCCCATTCCAGGTCGCCGCCCATCGGTAGGCCACTGGCCAGGCGGGTGACCTTCACGCCCATCGGAGCGATCTGCCGAGCCAGATAGGACGCGGTGACTTCACCTTCGGTGTTCGGATCTGTCGCGAGAATCAGCTCGGTCACCGTTCCATCGGCCAGCCGAGCGATCAGCTCCCGGATATGCAGATCGTCAGGGCCTATTCCGCCGATCGGATTGATTGCGCCGCCAAGAACGTGATAACGCCCTCGGAACTCCCGCGTCCGCTCGATGGCGATGACGTCCTTCGATTCCTCGACGACGCAGATCTGTTCTGGATCACGCCGCTGGTCCGAGCAGATCCGGCACAGTTCCGCCTGCGCGACGTTGAAGCAGAGCCGGCAGAACCGTACCTTGTCTTTGATCTCGTTCAACGTGGCCGCGAGGCGCCGCACATCAGCGGGGTCCGCGGAAAGAAGATGGAAAGCGATCCGCTGCGCGCTTTTCGGGCCGATACCCGGCAGCCTACCGAGCTCGTCGATCAGATCCTGGACGATCCCCTCGTACATCGTTACTGACCTGCCCCGATGCGGTTACCAGATACGGCCCAGCCGTCCATCGACATGGCTGTCACCCCAGGCCCGAGGTGTCAGAACCCGGCCCGGATCCGCCTGCTAGACCTGACCGGCCCGCCGGACCTGGCGGTCCGCCGGGAATACCGAGCCCGCCGAGGGCGTCGCCGAGCCCGCCGGTGACCTGGCCCATGCGATCCGAGGCAAGCCCGCGCGCATTGCCGGCGGCGTCCCGGACGGCCGCGAGGACGAGGTCCGCCAAGGTCTCGGTGTCGGCCGGATCGACCGCGGCGGGGCTGATGGTGAGATCGACCAGCTCGCCGCCGCCAGTCACAGTGGCTTTCACCAGGCCTCCGCCGGCGGTGCCCTCCACCCTGGTGCCGGCGAGCTCCTGCTGGGCGTTCATCAACTCGGCCTGCATCCGCTGGGCCTGCATGAGGAACTGGCCGAAGTCCGGCCCAGGTGTCTGCGGGTTCGACATGTCCCTGAGCCTACGTCCGGGTTCCGATACACCTTGCGGGGAAGGCCGCGATTCGCGGTCCAGCTGGTTGGGTGTGCCCGCGGATATCCGGCTGGTCTCCTGGCGCGCTCAGTCGGCGGGTTGCTCGATGACAGTGGCGCCGAGATCGGACCGCAGCAATGCCATCGCGGCGGCCTCCCCCGACAGCGACGCCTCTGGGTGGGCTGGCGCGTCATCGTCGTCAGGGGAGGCTTCATCGTCGATGTCGCCGTGGCTGGCCGTTGCCGTCACCGGTGTTGTTGGCGTCATCGGTGTTGTTGGCGTCATCGGTGTTGTTGGTGTCACCGGTGCTGTTGGCGCCGCAGCTGACGTTGTTGGCGCCGCCGGCGTCGCTGACGATGGCGGGTACATGGGCGAGCGTCCTGTCACATCCACGCCTGCCTGGGCGCTGGCATGACCGTTGCCCACGGCGGGTGAACCCGACCGGTCGGCGGTCGTCGCCGCATGACGGATCGGCCCGGCCGGCGGAGCCTGCGCCGAAGGCGCGGACGCGCCCGCGAGCCCGGCCGCGTGCCGCGCGGCCGCCGGTGGCCCCGGCCGCGTCGGTGGAGGTGCTGCCGTCAGCGGGGGTGCTGCCGGTGGCGGGGGCATGACGGCCACAGCGTGCACTGGCCCGGTCGAAGCCCATGGCGCACCGAAGCCGGCTGGCACCAGCCCATGATTCTCGCTCGGGCGGCCTGGCGGCCTGCCGCCCTGGACGAAGCCCCCGGCGGCACCAAAGCCATGTGATCCACCGGATCCGGGCGGTGCACCGGCAGCGCCACCCGTCGACCCGCCGGCTGTCGCGATGGTGATCCGCCAGGTCCCGCCCAGAATTTCGGTCAGCGCGGCGCGTAGGACCTCGATGTTGCTGCCCTGGCCGAACATCCGGGCGATCGTCGCGACCGTGAACGCGAGGATGACCTCGTCACCACGAACATCGGTGACGGAGGCGTACTCCTGAAGCAGGGCATGGGTGGCGGGCTTGCGCGACCTGGCCGCACGTAGCACGTCATCCCACGCCGCGTGCAGCCGTCCCACCTCGGTCCCAGTGGTGGATGGTGTCACCGCGGTGGCGCCGGATGTGAGTGATGGGCGTGCTCCGGCCGCGGGACCCCCGGAAGATCGAGCGGGGGAGGGCGGTTCTGCCGGGCCCGGGGCAACCGTGGGAACGGGCTTTCCGGCGGCGGCCGGAACCGGAGTGGATGCTGTCTGCATGTGCGCGGCCGGCCGCGATGGTCCCGGGCTGCCGGTCGCTGCCGTGGCATGCGCCGGACCGGCGCCGCCGCCCGCGTCCGCTTGCCGTTCCAACCGCTCGAGGCGGACCAACAGGGCCGATGGGTCGGACCCGGCAGCGGGTAGCAGCGTCCGTGCCATGACCAGTTCGAGCAGCAGCCGCGGGCTGGTCGTCCCGCGCATCTCCTTGAGACCGGCATGCACGACATCCGCGGCCCGGGAAAGCTCGGCCGGGCCCATCCGGCCGCACTGGCTGCCCATCCGCTCAAGCTGGTCGGCCGAGTAGTTCTCCAGCAGCCCCTTGGCGGGAGCGTCCGGCACCGCCGCAAGGATGATCAAATCTCGTAGCCGTTCCAACAGATCTATGGCGAAACGGCGGGGGTCGTGCCCGGAGGAGACGACCTTGTCGACAACGGTGAACGCGGTGGCGCCGTCCCGCGCGGCAAGGGCGTCGACCGCTTCGTCCAGCAGGACGCCATCGGTCATCCCGAGTAACGCGACCGCCCGATCGTAGGAAAGGCCATCCGGCCCGGCACCGGCGAGCAGCTGGTCGAGCACGGACAGCGAGTCACGCACGGAGCCAGCGCCGGCTCGCACCACCAGCGGCAGCACCGCCGGGTCGACGTCGACCCCCTCCGAAGCGCAGACCGACGTGAGGTGGTCGCGCAGTGCCCCGGGCGGCACGAGTCGGAACGCGTAGTGATGGGTGCGGGAGCGGATGGTGGCGATGACCTTGTCGGGCTCGGTGGTCGCGAACACGAACTTCAGGTAAGAGGGTGGTTCTTCGACGACTTTGAGCAGGGCGTTGAAAGCCGCCGCTGTGACCATGTGGGCCTCGTCGACGACATACACCTTGAACCGCGCCGAGGCTGGCGCGAAGAAAGCACGTTCCCGCAGATCGCGGGCATCATCCACCAGCCCGTGGGAGGCGGCGTCGATCTCGGTGACGTCCATGGACATACCGCGACGGATCGACACGCACTGCTCGCACACTCCGCACGGTTCGGGCGTCGGTCCGTTCACGCAGTTCAGGGATGCGGCGAGGATGCGTGCGGATGACGTCTTGCCACATCCACGCGGGCCGCTGAACAGGTAGGCGTGGTGGAGGCGGCCGGTCCGTAGCGCCTGCATGAGCGCGCCGGTGACGTGCTCCTGGCCGACGACCTGGGCAAAGGTCGCTGGGCGGTACCGGTTGTACAGCGCGCCGCTCACACGATCACCGGCCTACTCCGTCGCTCGCTCCGTCGGCATCCCGGGCGTTGCCAGGGATCAGGGCTCTCGTCGGGCTCATGGCCCCGCGAAGAGGACGACCCCTCGCACACCCGCCAGAGCCTGCTTACCCTTGCTGCCTTCCGGCCCTGGGGGAGTTCACGAGGGTGACGCCGCGCGAGGGGTCTGCAAGGGAGTCTAAGGCCTGCTGGATGGATCTTCAGCGGCGCATCGGTGATCCGCGAGTCATCGTTTGGCTGAGCGTAATGGATCTTGATGCCCGGCGGCGTTGATGCCGCTGGGATCCGATAAGCTCGTCAGCGGAGGATTCGCCTAGTGGCCTAGGGCGCACGCTTGGAAAGCGTGTTGGGGGCAACCCCTCGAGGGTTCGAATCCCTCATCCTCCGCAGCGATCATGCAGCTCTGTCAGGGCAGGGGCCGCAGGCCTTCCGATTATGAGAACCGATCCCTGATCGTGTGGTCTTGTTTCTGGTCTCATGCGCCCGGCAAGGGCTGCTCGCCCGCGCCAGGGTGCGTCCCACCGCAGCCAGCTGACCGTGCCCGCCGCCTCATGCAACATCGGGTCGGTCACATGCTGGTAGCGCCTGCGCATGCCCGAGGACCACCCCATGATCCCCATAACGATCCGGTCCGGCGCCCCCGGCAGAAGCCGGGCCGTCGCCGCGGCAGGCTGCCATGTCGGCAGCATCCGGCATGCCGGCAGGGCCCGTCATGCCGGCAGCATCCGCGTCCGCGGACGTGTCGGCCGCTACGACTGAGCACCACACAGACACGAGCCGTCAAAGAATCTCCGGCCCTGCGCCGCGTGTCCCGACCCTGGAGGGTGATGTGTCATCGAGTAGCCCCACCGGCCTGCCCGGCCAGGTGGGCCTGGGCAGCCGGACAGCCCTGTCGGCGGATCGCCTGCTTGCGCTCGACCAGGCGCACGTCTGGCATCCCTATGGGCCGATGCCCTCCACACATGAGACGTTCCTCGTCGAATCCGCCTCCGGGACACGCCTGCGCCTGGCGAGGCCAGTCGAAGGCAGGTCTGAGCTGATCGACGGAATGTCCTCCTGGTGGGCCGCCATCCACGGCTATGCGCACCCCGCTCTGGACGCCGCCCTGCATGCCCAGGCGGCAAAGATGAGCCACGTGATGTTCGGCGGCCTGACCCACGAGCCGGCGATCAGGCTGGCCGCCCGGCTGGTGGAGATGACGCCTGAGCCGCTGCGCCACGTGTTCCTCACGGACTCCGGCTCCGTGTCCGTCGAGGTCGCCGCCAAGATGGCGATCCAGTACTGGCGGTCGACGGGGCGTCCGGAGAAGGTTCGGCTGATGACCTGGCGCGGGGGCTATCACGGCGACACATTCCATCCGATGTCCGTGTGCGACCCGGTCGGCGGCATGCATCAGCTCTGGAGGCGGGTGCTGCCGGCCCAGGTCTTCGCGGACCAGCCACCCGTCGGCTTCGATGTCCCGACCGACCCGAGGTATCTGGCGGACTTCGCGGACCTGCTGGCCCGCAACGCTGACCAGATCGCGGCGATCATCGTGGAACCCGTGGTCCAGGGTGCCGGTGGGATGACCTTCCACAGCCCCGGCTACGTCCGGGCACTGCGGGAGCTGGCGTGCGACCACAACGTGTTGCTGATCCTTGATGAGATCGCCACCGGCTTCGGGCGTACTGGGAGGCTGTTCGCGGTTGAACACGCCGGTGTCAGCCCCGACATCATGTGTGTGGGGAAGGCCCTGACCGGCGGCTATCTCTCGCTGGCCGCCACCTTGTGCTCCGAGGAGGTCGCCCGGGGGATTTCGCGGGGCGAGATGCCGGTGCTGGCTCACGGCCCGACCTTCATGGGGAACCCGCTCGCCTGTGCGGTAGCCAACGCGTCACTGGACCTGCTCACGGAGGGGGGGTGGGCGGCTTCGGTCGCCCGTATCGAGGCCCGGCTGGCGAGCGGGCTGTCGTCCGTGGCCGCGTTTCCCGGAGTCGCCGATGTGCGGGTCCTGGGCGCGATCGGGGTTGTCCAACTTGATCATCCGGTGGACGTGCCGGCCGCGACCAGGGCCGCGTCGCGCAACGGCGTCTGGCTGCGGCCGTTCCGGGATCTCCTTTACACCATGCCGCCGTTCATCTCGACCGATGCCGACATCAACGCGATCACGTGCGCGCTGCACGCCGCCGCACAGGTCGGTTAAGAGCGCCCGGCAATAGGGGCGTGGATCAAGGAGTGGGGCTGGGGTGCGTGCATCGCGAGGCGGCGGAGGGAGTCACCCTGGTGTTGGGTGGCGACCGACGACAACGACGGGATGCCCCACCCGGACGCCGCGAGCCGGACAGTCCGCTATAACCGGGTACAAGGCGACCGGTATCCACAAGCGGCTCAGTCGCTTGTGAAGCCCAGCGCGCCGGATGCCTCGGAATCGCTGTCGGCGAGGAACTCCCGGCAGCGGGCGGCCTCCTCGGTTTCACCGATGGCGGCGGCGGCACGGCTCAGCGCCGCGAGCGCGCGCAGGAAGCCCTGGTTGGGCTCATGGGACCACGGGATCGGCCCATGCCCGCGCCAACCGGCACGGCGCAGCTGGTCCAGACCGCGGTGGTAGCCGGTCCGCGCGTAGGCGTAGCCCGTGACAGCCGCGCCCGCGTCCAGGGAGCGCTCGGCCAACATCGCCCAGGCAAGGCTTGAGTCCGGGAAGCGGCCCGCGACAGCCTCCGGGGCATCGCCGGCGCTGAGGGCCCTGGCGGCGGCCGGATCGAGAGCGAGCCTTGTCGGAGGCGGACCGCCAAGGAGATCCGGCCGTTCGGGGGATGTCGTCATGAGGCCCATCCTGCCGGATCGCGCTCATGCCGCATCGCGTGGGGAGCTTTCACGCGGCGGACCTGGTGGGAGGGGGGTGGGCCATCAGGTCCGCCGCGGGATCGGGGGCCGAAGCCGACATCGTCTTCGGACAGCCGGGAAACCGTGGTTCAGAGCGCCCGGCAACAGGACTGTCCGGCTCGCGCCGCCCAACACCTCCGTCGCACTCCTCCGCAGCCCTCGCGATCCATCCATCCGGACGCCGCTGTCTGACCGGACACCCTACTGCCGGAGCTTTTTACGCGTGCCCGCGCTCACAGCGCCGACGGGCTGGTGACGGTGATGTCCCAGAGGTTCTTACCGACCACACCGGTCTGTCCGTCGTCGACCCGGGTCAGATAGCTGTACAGCGACGCGAGACCCTGGGATTCCCCGCCGAAGCGGCCGTCCACCTGCAGAATGAACTTCTTCTCACGCATCGTGCTCTGCCAGACGTAAGCGTCAGCGCGAACTTCACCGGCCAGCGCGGTGGAAAGGGTTGTGCCGGCGAAGTTTGACGATGCCAGTTGAGCCTTCGCGCGTTCCAAGGTCATCGGAGGCTGCGCTGGGGCAACCGCCTGCTGGACCACCTCGGTGCTGGGCACGGCTGCCGCTGTCTGCGGTGCTGGGCCGTTGTTGGTCAGGCCCATCTTGACTGAGCAGGACGGCCAGGGGGACCAGCCGCGAGCGTTGTAGAGCTTGTGGGCGGCATCGTCCTGCAGTGCCGGTGGCGCGTCGCTGGGAAGACCGGAATAACCAAGGCCATGCCAGGTCCCGGCGTCGAACTGGTAGGCGCCGTAGAAACCGTTACCGGTATTGATGTGATAGTTGTTACCGGACTCGCACTGGCGGAGTTTGGCGAAGTCGTCGGCGGTCGCGGCGCTCGCTGGGCTGGCCGCGACGGCGAGACCACTGCCCACGAGTGCTGTGACAGCACCGGTGGTGCGCAGGACCTTGACGGCGGTGGACGACTGTTGCGGGGCGCGGTGCCTGCCAACAGACGGCATGTGGGTCGGTCCTTCCCGTCGCCTACGAGGTGAGCTGTCGGGTTCGGGCTGGGAACATGCCCGGCCGGTGACGCCCATGCGCGTCGCCGGCTTCACCCCAAGGACACCGGCGTCTCCGGTATCCGGATGTGGTTCCCCCGATCCCGTCCTAGCGGCTTCGCGGTAGGTCCTGCCGCGGCGGACGGGGACGGGATTCGGCGTCCGTTCGCGCGGCCTCGCCGATCTGGCGAGTGGGGAGGACTCTAGCGAGCCTGGCTCTTTCGAAGCAAATCGGGGTGTCGGATGAACTACATGGATCTGGCCTACATCCCCCGAATGAACTATGTGGGCCAAACTGAGAACTGTACCTGGTGATTGGGAAAGCTCCGCTGGAGGGTTGCTTGTGTTGGGTTTTTGTAACGACGAGTAATCGGGCCGGTCGTTATAGTGTTTATCTGTTGTGTTTGTTGTCACCTTGGTGTGGCCGGCCCGACTCGTCGTGCGCGGGGTCTATATCAGTTTCGTAGCCGTCAGGCGGTAGCTGTTCGGTTCAGGCTCAGCTGAAGGTGGCCGTCCAGGTTTGCGGTCCGCAGATTCCGTCCACCGTCAGGCCCTTGTCAGCCTGGAGATGGCTCGCCGCACCAGCCGACTCCGGTCCGTACTGACCATCAATCTGGATGTTGTAACCAAGACCATTCATCTGCTGCTGCCACGACCGCACGTCCGGTCGCACCTGGTCGACCAGATCGGTCGTCAAAGGCGTGGCAGCGGCAGCGACAGCGACAGCGGTCGACGGGGTGGCCGCGTTCGCCGCGCGCCATGCCCAACGCGAGGAACCGCTTCTGCCGTATGAGCGTGCCTGCCACGAGCTGCTGTCCGACGAACCGGTGCTGTCTGGGCTGGCGCTGGCGCTGCTTGGACTCGACGAGCTGGCGCCTGACGAGCTGGTGCCCGACAAGCCGGTGCCGGTGCTGTTTGATGACGAGCTGGTGCCTGACGAGCTGGTGCCTGACGAGCTGGTGCCTGACGAGCCGGTGCCTGACGAGCCGGTGCCTGACGAGCCGGTGCCTGACGAGCCGGTGCCTGACGAGCCGGTGCCCGACGAGCCGGTGCCCGACGAGCCGCTGCCCGACGAGCTGGCGCCAGCCCCGAGTTGGCCGGCGCTCATGCCCCGGCCACAGACGGGCCACTGGCCGAAGCCGGATTGGGTGGCGAGCTTGAGCGCGGCCTCGTCCTGGGTGCTCGGGGATGCGCTGCTGGGCAGTCCGGTGTAGCCCAGGCTCTGCCAGGTGCTCAGCGAGAACTGGTATGCGCCGTAATAGCCGTTGCCGGTGTTGGCCGTGTAGTCACCGCCGGACTCGCACTGGCGAAGCCCCTCCCACGTGGTGGCGGCGCTGGCCGGCTGTGACATCGCGATGCCACCACTGATCGCCGCGAGCAGGGCCGGGGTCAGCACCATGGCTCGGGTACGGACCCGGGCCCGGCGAATTCCGCGATGTCGGCCGCGAGAACTTGTACGGGACATATTGGTAATGCCCTTCCCCACGCCTGCGAGGTGAGCTGTCGGGTTCGGGCTGGGACTGCCCGGCCGTTTTCACGGCTTCACCCCGAGGACGCCTGGTATCGACGCCCGGAAGTGGGTCCCCCGTTCCTGCCGCAAGTTTGGTTTTCGTCGGGCGCGGGCAGGATTCGGCGTGCCGCCCGACGTGTCCCCGCCGTATCGACGGGCACGGCGCAGACCATAACCAGCATCGCTGGTGGCTGAACAAGCCGTGAATGCGCTTCGTGACTATGCGCACATCGGGCTGGGTGCTCTTGCCGTATCTCGAGATCGGCTGCTAACGCACGCCGGCGCGCGCTCATCACTTTCCAGCGGCGGAAACCACGGGCAGCGGCGGGGTGGCCACCGTGCCGCAGCTGGCCCGAGTAATACCGCGTGCACCCGGACAGGTTGTTTGCGTAGCCCGCGGCGCCGCATCGAATTCGGGTTCCCAGCACTCATAGCGGGCGTTCACACGACATCGTCCGATGCATTCTGGGGGAACCTGTTTTGAATCTTCTGTCCGGGCGGTCGACAGCGTCGACAGCTGTGATTCAAAACAGGTTCTACGACGGGGAAGGACAGGGCGGCATGGACCGGTGTGGTTGGGTACGAGGATCCGGTGGTGGCCGAAGGAGGCGCGAAAAGCGATGCTCGCGCCTCCTTCGGCCGGTGAGCCGGCCGGCTCGGCCGGTGAGCCGGCCGGCTCAGCCGGTGAGCGAACGCCCGGCGGAGCGCAGGTCCTCGCAGGCCCGCACGACGCGGGCGGCCATGCCGGTCTCGGCCGCCTTGCCGTAGCTGCGGGGGTCGTACTGTTTCTTCACACCGACCTCGCCGTCAACTTTCAGCACTCCGTCATAATTCTTGAAAATATGGTCGACGATCGGCCGAGTGAACGCGTACTGAGTGTCGGTGTCCACATTCATCTTCACAACGCCGTAGTCCAGCGCTTCGCGGATTTCGGCCGGGTCGGAGCCGCTACCGCCGTGAAACACCAGGTCGAACGGCTTGGTATCGGCTGGCAGCCCGAGCTGTCGCGCGACATACTGCTGTCCGTCCCGAAGGATGCTTGGACGGAGTTTCACGTTGCCCGGCTTGTACACACCGTGTACGTTTCCGAAGGTTGCGGCGAGCATGTAGCGGCCCCGTTCGCCGGTGCCGAGAACCTCGGCGGTTCGCCACATATCCGCTGGTGTGGTGTAGAGCTTCTCGTCGATCGCGCCGACGACCCCATCCTCCTCACCGCCGACGACGCCGATCTCCACTTCCAGGACGATCTCAGCCTGGTGGCATTCGATCAGGAGAGCGTCGGCAATCTTGAGATTTTCCTCGAGTTCGACCGCCGAACCGTCCCACATGTGTGACTGGAAGAGGGGGGGCCTTCCTTCGCTGAGAACCCGTTCCTTGGAGATCGCGAGCAGCGGACGCAGATAAGTGTCGAGTTTGTCCGCCGGGCAGTGATCGGTGTGCAGGGCGATATTGATCGGGTAGGCCTTTGCGACATGATGGGCGAACTCGGCGAGCGCCTGGGCGCCGAGGACCATGTTCTTCACCCTGGTGCCGGAGAGGAAATCGGCGCCACCGGTGGAAACCTGTACGATGCCGTCACTGCCGGCATCGGCGAAGCCCTTCAGCGCGGCGTTCAGAGTCTCGGACGAAGTAACGTTGATCGCCGGGTAGGCGAACGCCTCGGTCTTGGCCCGGTCAAGCATCTGCGCGTAGACGTCCGGGGTGGCGATGGGCATGGGTCTGGCTCCTGTGAGCAGTCGGGTTGCATGTCTGTCCGGTTGGTAATGAACTGATTTGTTCGGCAATCATGGGCGGGAAGCCGCACGATGAGTATGATGAGCGGGTCATCGGGGCGGGCGGGACCCGTGAGTGTGGATGGCCCGTTCGGCGCGGCGCTCTATGCTGGCATCTTCACGCTCGTATTCGTCGACAGCGGCGTCCTTATCGATATCGATTTCTGGCTGCCTGGTGACACGATCCTGTTCGTTGCCGGTCTGCTCGCGGCAGACCCGCACACGGGCATGTCGCACAGTGCGCCCACGTCCGGGATCGTGCTGGCCGCGACCGCTGGCGCCGTAGTCGGTCATGTTACCGCGCCGAGGTCTGGCGGGCCCTGTCTCCAACGGCGTCACGGCCGGATACGTGCCTGTGCTGATGCCCTCTACCAGGGCTTTGGCACTCTGGCCCGGCTTGCGGCCCGGTTTGTCCGACGGATGCGGACGTTTGCCCCTGGGCGTGCGGGAGCGGGCACCACGGCTGGATTGCCGGCGCTGCCGCGATGTTCCCGGTCGCGATGTTCCCGGTCGAGGCGGGGCGAGGCGGCGGTTGAGTTCCAGCGTCGTCGGTATCGCGGGCGGGCCCGTTCCGGCGCTACCGGGGGTAGCTGGCCTGGGCCGCTGGTCGCTTATCCGATACGGCGCGTCCTCGGGCTCCTCAGGCACAGCGATACGCTGGCCCGATCTGCTCATGACTATTCGGTCAAAAGCGATATCAGATGGCTCGCCATGCCTAGTACTCGCTACCCTTGTCCCTGCTGGAGGGGATGCGGAGGGGACACGACGCGGGGGGGACCGACCATACGGAAGGTTCCATGGATCGACATCGCAGACATCGCCGTTCCCGGCAGGGCTGGTCCGGTGCTGTCCTGGCAGTATTCGTTCTTGTTCTTGCCACGACCGGGCTGCTTCTGACTCAGCTTGTCCACGGGGGAGGGCCCGCCGCCGCGGACAATTCGACTGCCTCCTCGGCCCTGATGTCGTCGACATCACCGGTTGAGCTTGCGGCTCAATCTGTATCGCGGCAGATTGTCGACCGCGGCACGGTCAGCGGGACCGTTCAGATTCGCACCGCTGTCCCAGCCGACGCGCAGACGTGGGTGGCCTACGTTCTGCGAGGGCCCGGCACGATCGTCCGGGTGGCGCCGGTTGCCCCATATGAGATCAGTCTCGATACCCGTTCGGTACCTGACGGCATATACACCTTGAACGAGGCCGTGTTCAATGGATCGCGGACCCCGTGGGTACGGACGAGCCGAATGCGGATCATTAACACGCCCGCACCGGCAAGCACCTCGGACGCACATGCGTCGCCCGCACCGGCGATCATCCCGTCGCCGTCGTTCGTGCCGAGCCCGCAGCCGCGGTCCGCGGCGGGCGCGCAGGCCACGGTGACAGATCCCGCGCGCACGGCCGCGCCGGCCATACCGGTCGCCGCCACCGAGGCGGCGCCGGCAGACCCGGTATCCCAGGTGGTAACGCTTACGAACACCGAGCGAGCTAAAGCTGGCTGTGCTCCGCTGACCGTTGACTCCAGGCTGACAGCCGCGGCCCAGGCGCACAGCGATGACATGGCCACCCACAATTACTTCAGTCACACAAGCCAGGACGGCCGGACGCCGTTCCAGCGTATGGCCGCCGCCGGGTACCAGTTCTCGATCGCGGCCGAGAACATCGCGGCTGGGCAGCGCACTCCCGCTGAGGTCATGACCGGCTGGATGAACAGCGCCGGGCACCGTGAGAACATCCTTAACTGCTCGTTGAAGCAGATCGGCGTCGGCTATGGCGTGGGGGGCAGCTACGGGATGTACTGGACGCAGGATTTCGGGACGCCCTAGGAGTCACCGAGCGGGGCCGGGGCGCACGCACCCCAGCCCCGCGTGGCCGCGTCCCCTGTTACCAGTCGCTTTTAACGTATATTTCGCTGCTTGTCGGGCGCTGGCGTACGCCGCATGATGCCGGCAATTGCGTTCGGACGGTCACAGCCATCGGTTCTCAAAAGCGGTTACTCTTGGGTGCCGATCACGTAGGGTCGATATCATGCGACTGGAGCGACCTGTCGACGCGTTGGGCGTGACGGTGCGTTAGGTCTATCTAGTGGATCTTGATGGATCCGGGTGTGTCCGGGCCAGGGAACCCGGTGGATCGTGAACCGATCTTCCGAGAAAGTGGATCCCCGCGGTCTGTGTTTCACCGGGTGGACCCCAGGGGCGAGAGGGGGCGACGTGGTTCGTGCGGTGGTGACCGGCGCTGGCGGATTCATCGGGGACGCGGTTGCGCGGGAGTTCCGGCTACGCGGCTACGACGTCGTGCCGGTAGACGTCCGTCGCGGTCCCGGCATCGTCGTGGCCGACGTCACCCATCCGGGTGACTGGGAGAAGCTCCTTGTCGGAGCGGATCTTGTCGTGCATGCGGCAGCGGTCGGGACAGGCGGCGGCGGCGAACTGACCGCGGTCCGCGCTGGCGTGCCGAGCCGGTCGGTTCCGCTTACGGACGGTGAACTACGCAGGATCACAGTAGCGGGCACGGCCAGCGTCCTGGACGCATGCCAACGTGCTGGTGTCGGCCGCGTTGTCCACATTTCCTGCGTGAGCGTGCTGGGCGGCTCCTTCCCAGCCGAGGCTGACGAGGCCGTGCCCGTCACCATGACAGGCCTGGCGCGGGCTGACGCGCTGGCCGCGGCCGAGCACACGGCAATAGCCGCGGCCGCCCGCGGTCTGGCGGTGACGGTGCTGCGGGCCGGCGACGCGTACGGACCACGGGCGGGCAGATGGACCCTGTGGCCGTTGCTGCTGCTGCGGGCTGGCCGATTCGTTCTGGTGGACTCTGGCCGGGGCGTGCTGAGCCCGGTCCACGTCGACGACCTTGTTTCGGCGATCGCCGCGGTAGCGGACTCCCCGGCGACGGTAGGTGAGATCCTGCATGCTACCGGTGGCACGGGCATCGGGGCAGCCGAGTTTTTCGGCCGGTATGCGCGGATGGCGGGCCTGCCGCTGCCACACTCGGTACCCGCGGCGCTGGTTCGTAGGCTCGACTCGGTCGACCGGCTGCTGATCGAGCGTGGGTGGTTGTCCGGGCGGGTGAGCTCGCGCCTGCATCCTCGATCTTATGTTGATCTTGGCCCCCTTGCGTTGACGGAGCTGACCCGAACGGGTACCTACTCGATCGCAAAGATCAGACGCCTTGCCGGCTGGCAGCCCCGCGTTGGCCTTGACGAGGGGATGGCCCGCACGGAGGTACTGCTCAGAGAGCGGGGACTGCTCGGCGTTGCGGAGCCCGCCAGCCGTGGGTGAGGGGCCGGCCCTGACGACATCCAGGCTGCTCGCGCTTCCCCTGACGGTGTGGAACGCGGGCTTCGTGGCCGAGGAGCTGGGACCGCTGCTGGCGGGTGCGTGTCTGCACCGGGCGCAGGGGATCGCTGTCGACGCGGCGGGCGATCCGACCGCCGCGCTACGGCGGGACCTGCGCCGCCGAGCCGGTGCGGGTCGCGGTGTGATGACGTGGACGGTGCGCGGTGACGACTCAGCGGCTGTCGGGCTGCTGGCGGTGGACGCCATTGACCGGCGTGCCCTGGTGTCGGTGTCCATCGGACGTCCCTACCGGCGTCGGGGGTATGCCACCGAGGCGCTGCGGGCGCTGGCCAGTTGGCTGGAGTTCCGCGGTCAGGTAGTCGTCGAGAGCCGGGTGCGGGTGGGTGACCGCACGGGTGAGCGGCTGGCTGTGGCGACCGCGTTCGTGCCCGCGGACATAGTGCTGGCGGATGGTTGGCGGGTCTGGTTCCGGCCGCCACCTCCGTAGCGTCACCACTGTCCGGGCGGCACGGTCCCGTTCTCATCGTTTTCGTAACTTAGAGTTATCTAACTGGCCCCGATGTTTACCTCGCCGCAGGATGCGGCACCATAGATGCGATGTCGCGAATGGGACGGTGTGGACCAGTCGCCCAGCTCGCGCGTCCGTGTCGGTTGGTCATCGGCGCGTGTCATGGATGGGGGACCGTACGGTTGGCGCGAAGGCGCCTGGGAGGTTCTCAGAGTGAGCGTGGAAACTCATCGTGAAGTCGCACTTACGAACAGTCCGGACGAGGCAGGTCCAGTGCGACCGCGCGGGTCCGAGGTCACGTATGATCATCTGATTATTCCGCCGCATTGGCGCCGTTCGGACGAGTCCGGGCCAGGGGCGTACAATCCACTGTTCCCGGATGATCCGTGTATCGATCCGCATAATCCACAGACCGGTCCCATCACGGGCGCCATGACCGGCCCTCTGCTGGTGGGTACCACCGCTCGTGCGTTCGCCAAGCTCGACGACCTGGTCCGCCTCAATGCCGACGACCGCGCGGTCATCGACGCCCGGCGGGATGACGCTGAGCAGGCCCTGCGGGCGATCTTCCCGCCGCGCTGCGCGTTGCCTCTCGTCGGTGTGGCGACCATCGGTTCCGCGGGGCGTGACACGATGATCCGCCCGCTGGACGAGGTTGACATCTTCGTCGTGTTCAGCGCCGCCAACAGCGCGTGGAAGCGCTTCCGCTGGGACTCACGCGACCTGCTGCTCTGTGTCCGTAACGCGATCGGCGGTGACCGCATCCAGACGATCGGCACGCGTGGCCAGGCCATGCGCATCGTCTACAACTCAGCCCCGGACGTCCATCTCGTGCCCGCCTTCGACCATCCGCGGGCTGGTTATGTCATGCCGGACTGTGTGGGCGGATGGCTGCCGACCCGCCCTGAGCGGCACGCGAGCTGGATGGCGGACGCGGGCCCGCGGGTCGCCTCGGCGGTTCGGCTGCTCAAGGCGTGGAATCGAGTCTGTGGTAGCCATCTGCGTTCGTTCCACCTCGAGGCGCTCGCGGGCAAGGTTCTGATCAACCGTGGGCTCAACACCCGGCAGGCGCTGGCGGAGGTCTTCAGGCACATCGAAACCAAGGGATTCACCGCCTACGACCCGGCGGAGGTCGGAGGTGACCTGTCGACGTACCTGCAGCCAGGCGACTGCGACGCCCTTGCGGAGTCGGTGCGTTTCGCCCGTGCCCATGCTGATGACGCTGTTGAAGCGGAACAGGCG